>CAZGJX010000049.1:0-28063 GCA_964525635.1 uncultured archaeon | reverse complement strand
ATACTATTTATAAAGAGATACTATCAAGATTTATTAGTTTATAATACCATATTTTCTATATAGAGCAACAATTAAACTTGAAATAAATCCAATAAATCATCAAAATCTCTCAGTATTATTATATAATTCTGTTTTATAATTATAAAAAAAAATCCTTTCTTAATTATCTATTTTTAAAAATCATTCTTTTTTCATAAATGAAAGCTGAAAATCGTATATTTTAAATAAAAAAGATATAAATAACCATTTTTATTTTAAAATAATAAGTATAGAATATAGTTCAAATTAAAAACAATGGATGCTGTTGATATAGAAGATTTAGAGGCATTTATAGACGGTTTAAAAGTATCTTTTGACTCTCTTGAGCACATAGATTCTGGTAATTCAAAGGGAGTACAAGCTGAAGTAGCAAAAGCTATATCTCAATTAAGATCAAAAAAATTAGATAAAATTGAACCATTACCCAAATTATTAGGGCATGTAACAAAAAAAGATTTAAAGAATCTTTTTTTAAATCGATTAGAAAAATTAAAATTTATTTTAGAATCAAATAATTATCCTTTTGCTAGAAAATTTGATCTTGTAATGAAGATTGCAAAATTGCGAGCAAAAGTAAATACTTTTTAAATTAATGATTTAATTCTTAGCTTTATAACTATTTATAGCAATCCATAAATTTGTAATTATTTAAAAAATTATTAGAATAATATAATTATATCTAAATCATAAATAATTATTGTAACTCTATGTTAATAGACATACATTGCCATGCTAATCTCTATTTAAATCTTCAGGAGATATTGGAGGAAGCTAAACAGGTAGGAATAGAAAAAATTATCTCTGTTGGAATGAGTTTAGTTAGTTTGGAAAGAATTATTCAAATCGCAAATAGTTATGAAATCATTTATCCTGCTTTAGGTATACACCCTGAAGAAGTTAAAATGAATTCGAATATTGAAAATCAACTTGATATTATTGAAGATTACATAAAAAAAAATAGTGATTTACTATGTGCGATTGGTGAAATAGGTTTAGATCATTATTTTATTAAAAATAAAGAATTATATCCAATCCAAGATAAAATTTTTAAAAGAATGCTATCTATAGCTCAAGATTTAAATTTACCTGTGAATATTCATACCAAAGGTGCTGAAAGAGAGGTTTTTGATATATTACCCTCATATAATTTACCAAATATCAATATTCACTGGTATTCTGGCCCAGAAAGCTTCTTAAAGATAGGTATTGAAAGAGGATATTATTTTTCAATTACACCTGCAATTTCCTATTCTCCTCCTGTTAAAAAAGTTGCGGAATTAGTTGATAATAAACAACTTTTACTTGAAAGCGATGGACCAGTAAAATATTCAAATCAGGTAGGAACACCATCAATGATAAAAAACGTCTTAAATAGTATTTCAAAATTAAAAAATTGTCCAATAAATGAATTAGAAGAACAAATTTATCATAATACAAAACAAATTTTCCCAAAAATATTCTAATTGATATGTTAACTAATAAGTTCTTAAAAATACTAAATAAAATAATCTATATAATTCTTTTCTATTATTAAAAAGAATATTCATAATAATTATCTAAGGTATTTCTTAGGATACATATCATCTTCTTAAAAAAAATAATTTTCTTAATGAAGATTTCTATAAAAATTGGTCTATTGAAATTTTATATTCTATTCATAATGGATTATCTTATATAATCCTTAAAAAAGAAAAATTTATATTTTAATAAGGATATATCATAATAATGATATATCGGTAAAAGAATATAAATTTTTAAGGTATACATATATGGTTAAATTGAGTGATGATGCAAAGAAGTTTGTTGATAGAATAGAAAGGGAAATGAAACGAGGATTTATCAGTACAATCGTTTTATTTATCTTAAGAAATTACCCTTCTCATGGTTATCAAATTATAAAAAATATTGAACAACACACTATTTGGCACGCTTCAGCATCTTCAATATATCCAATATTAAAGAATCTAAGTAGAAAAGGATTTATATCCTGTGAAGAAATAAAGGATGGAGAAAGAATTCGTAAAGTGTATAATCTGACTAAAAAGGGTGAACAAGTATTGGAATTAGTAAATGAAAAACAACAAAATATGATCGAATCTATTAATTCAATCATGGATTTACATTCATTAAATTCCACTGAATCTCCTTCAGAAATTAATTTATCATCTCCGAATTCTTTATTATTATTTATGAAACCAAACTTAGAAAAAGTAATAGATGGATATGATATGGAAAAACTTCAATTATTTAAAAGAAAAATTGAGTTTCTAATCAATCATTTTAACCACACACTTCATACAATTGATGAAAAAATAAGTAAATTTCAGAAAAAGTGATGAAAAATAAGTAAAACAAATCATAAAACAATTATTCAATTAAAAAATCTTTCAAAAAGATTTGGGAAATTTTATGCTGTTTCTAATCTTAATTTAGAAGTAAGAAGAGGAGAAATTGTTGGATTTCTTGGACCTAATGGTGCTGGAAAATCAACAACAATGAAAATGATAGCATATCTTCTAAAACCAAATGAGGGTGAAATATTAATTCGTGGAAATGGTGAATTACTAAAATTATCAAGCCATAATAAAGATTATTTATTAAATAATATTGGATTCTTAATTGAAAATCCATTTTTCTATGGAAATGTTACTCCACGTCTAATTTTATCATATTTTGCAAAACTTAAAGGTTATCCAAGCAAAAAAGTCGGTGAACGAATTGAAGAAGTAATTGAGATGTTTGGGATGTCTGATTGGATTGATAAGAAAATAAAAACATTCTCTAAAGGAATGCGTCAAAAAATTGGAATTGCTTCTGCAATTATTCATGATCCAGATATTATTGTATTAGATGAGCCATCAACAGGATTAGACCCTGGAGCACGAAGAGATGTGCGTGATTTCATTTTAAAATTAAAGAAAATAGGAAAGACTATCTTTCTTAGTAGTCATTTGCTATATGAAATCAGTGAGGTTGCAGACAGGGTTGCTATTATCAATCATGGAAAGCTTATTGCATTTGATACTCTTGACAATTTAGAATCAAAAGCTAAAAAGAGTATTATCAATTTTGAATTACTCAAACAACCCAATAAAAACATAAATGAAATATTAAATCATATAAAGGAAATAGTCACACCTTTAACAGGAGTTCCTTATGAAACAAACTGGATTGATTACAATGAAGACAATGGTGTATTTCAAATATTTTTCGATGGTCATCCGGAAAACCAACGGCTCATTTTAAAAACACTTCTGCAACATGATTATAAAGTTATTGAATTTTCTGTTCCCAAAGCAGGTTTACTTGAAAATCTTTTTATTGAAATGACGACTCCAGATGCAACTTCTCAATTCAATAATAAATTAATTCAAAAGAATTTTAATTTAGAAAATATGGAGGTTTAAAAAATGAATTATGAATTAGAGCCAGAAGCGATTTATCTTCAAGAATTAGCTGTTGAAAAACAAAATGCCGGTATTAGACGTGATTTTACACAAATAGGTAATACAATCGCGTTTGAACTAAAGAGAAATTTCAAAAAATTTATTGCGATGTTAATAGTCTATTTTGCAATGTTTCTTTTATTAATGTTAATCGTTGTTCTAATAGAAATGTTGACTGATACGTTTTTTAACGACTCTTTAGGTTATGTACAACAACTCTTTTCAGCCCAATATGGTATTTTAGGACTACTTACTATTATTAGTGCTTCTATTTTTGGCGGATCTATAATATCTGAAGATTTTTCTACTCAAACAGGAAATTTAATATTTCCTAAAATAAGTAAAACACGATTACTTATAGGTAGAATAATATCACGATTTAGTTACATAGCACTTTGTACTGGATTTTTATATACACTTATGATTATAGTTACTTTCATAAGATTTGGAGATGTTCCAATAACAATCTTGTTATCACTATTATGGGCATTATATTATGCATTTGCTGTATTCTGTTTTGTTACATTAATGAGTAGCCTTATGAAAAATACTTCAATGAGTATTATATTTAGTATCCTAATATTCCTCATGATCTTTAACATGATCAGTGGGATTTTTATGTTTTCAAGATTTACTGATGAATTCGAGTTACCTATGTTTTTTCTTCTTAGTTACTATGAAACCATTATTTCCGCATCTCTAAATATGCCCGTTACTCGTTATGGACCTGTTCTTGGTACTGGTGCGATGTTAGGGGGGGATCCTCTCAATGCATGGACAACTCCTCTTCCTTTAAGTGCTGGATATGGGCTCTTAATATATATATCTATCTTATTATCAATCGCTTATATTAGATATGTAACAAGGCAAAGTAAAGGCGAATAATCTTTAATACATAAAAAATTTTTTTTTTTTATTTAAGTTTTTGTAAATAAAAATCCATAAATTCAAATTCTTTTATTAAATGTTTAACTATTTATATGAAGAATTATATTATATCATTATTGATATATCATTTTTGATGTATCATAATTGTTATAAAATTTAATAAAAAACAATTTAAAAGTGATATAATGGTTGAGGAAATTGCTAATAAATTTGAAGCAGCTATAACTAAAGGATTTATTAATATCATAGTGTTATCTATTTTAGAGAAAATGCCTACTCATGGCTATAGGATTAAAAAAGAAATTGAACAACGAACCCTCGGTATTTGGGTACCATCTGATTCTACGATTTATACTAATCTTAAAAAGATGACAGAAGATGGTTTAATTAAATTTAAAGAAGAAGCAGAAGGCGAAAAAATTCGAAAAGTCTATAGATTAACATTAAAAGGAAAAACTATTTTAAAAATTCTATTAAGAAGACATAAAAGGATAATAAATGCTGTAGATTCATTAATTTCTTCTGTCTTAAGTGAAGATGAATTTAGAGATCTAGCATTTACTTTCAATAATACACAATATTTTATACCTACTGGATTAGCTCTTGAAAATGTAAGTGAAAATATGTCAAAAAATGAAAAAATTGAATATCTTGAACACCAAAAAAAACAATTTATAATAGCTATAGGAATACTGAATACAGTTATTGGCAATATAGATTCTATGTTACTAAAAATAAAAAAAGAAAATGAGTAAAATGAAGAAAATAAGTAACTATATCTTATCAATTTATAAAAGCTTAAGCAATTCCTAGGATACCTTTATGATTATATAAATTAAAAAACAATTAGAAATAAACAGAAATCAATGGTGTAAATTTAAACAATGGGTGTAATTACTAAAATTTCTTTTAGAAATATAAAACGAAGAAAAATTCGATATATACTAACAACTCTTTCATTAATAATTGGAGTCGCTTTATTTGGAGGTGTTATGATTGCTTCTGATTCCTTCAATAAAATATTCCTTGATAGTATTGATCAACAAATGGGTACAGCAGATATTTTAATTCGCTCAAATGCAACTGAATCTGGTTGGTTTGATCCTACCTATATTGAAGGTAATCTTACAAGGATTAATCATGTGGAACAAATAGCATTTAGAGTTTCTGGATTTAGCGTATTTGTAAGTGGAGTAGATAATGGAACTCAAATTGATGATAGTACATCAACAAATGTTTATGGTATTGATCCCTATAGTAATGATGAATCAAAATTAGGAGGGACGCCATATAAATTAGATATAATAAGTGAATTGGAAAATACTAATAGTATTGAAGAAATGCTTAAATATATTGATAATGAGACAGGTAATAGAGTTATAGTTGCAACTGAATCCTTAAAAATAAAATTGGGAAAAAATGTTCATGCTGGTGATATAGTTCGAATATTACCACGAGAAGCAAATTCTACATATGATGTTGATGATACGGGTACTTGGGATCAATATACCATCGTAGCAGTGGTAAGAGATTATGGAGAAGCTCAATTCTATAATCCTTATGAATCAAATGAAGCTTTCTCTCTATCACAGCTAGGCCCGCTCCTATTTTCATCAATCAGTAGCGCTCATAAACTTGTTGATGGAAATGAAAATCACACTGGTGAATATAACTTGGGTGTTATTGGTGTTGATGATATTTACAATACTAATAAAGCAGCCAATAATATTGAGAAAAAATTAATAGAATTAGATGATGGACTTGATTGGAAAGTTAATGATTTAAAAACGGATAATCTTGAGGACGTTAATACCACAATGACGACAATAAGAACAATGTTTTTAGTTTTTGGTCTTATAGCCCTCATTTTATCAATTGTTCTTATAACTAACATCTTTAATATTATAAGAAAGGAACAAGAATATGAGACAGGAATGTTTCAAGCAATAGGTGCGTCCAAAATAGAAACTTTTAAGATGTTCCTTACTCAGGGTTTGATTATGGGATTGATGGGATCTATTATAGGGACAATATGTTCATATTTTATTTCATATCTTATTTTTTCGATTACAATGAACTCTATTAGCACAATTCAAGCAGCAGGATCATATTCTTTCTTTGATATGGATTTTGAGATTGTATTATTACCCACCACTTTAATTATGGTTTTTTCAGTCGGTTTTATATCTTGTTTACTTTCATCAATCTATCCAAGTTATAAAGCAAGTAGGAAACCAATAATTGAATGCTTGAATCCAATAGAAGAAAAAAGTAAACGTGAGAAAATAAAATTTAAAAAACCTTTAATATATGCATCTATTGGAATATTTCTTATAATCGGGGGATCTTGGTTATTATTTAGCTCAGCAAGTCAAACTCTTGATTTTGCGAGTTCTACAAATGGAGGTTTTGCGGGAGATCAAGCTGCTATAGCTATGAGTGCTCCAACTTTTGTCTTAATTGGTGTTATTATTCTTACATCACTAATAATTAGACCCATTTCAAAAGCTTTTGTTAAATTATTTTCTCCTGTTTTAAAACAAACTCAGTTACTTACGAAAAAGAATATTTTGAGACATCGAAAAAGAACTGTGCTAACATTTTGTATGATCGCATTAACAACTAGTTATTTAGTAGGTATGAGTGTTATGCTAGATTCAATGAGAGCCGGCGTTGATACTACTATAGATGATTTAATGGGATGTGATGCAAGGGTTTTTGCTTTTGGGGCACCAAGATCAATTGAGGAAGAGATTTTAACCTTAGATAATATAGATGATGTTTTTGGAGTAAGATATCAAAATGCTATGGTACGTATAGATGGGAAATGGATTGGTCACAGCGAACTTGATAATGAATTCAACGAATCGATTAATATAAACATTATTGATACAGATAAAGTATTAGAACATACTCCTGATATAAATATAATTTCGCCAAAAAGTTTATCAGTTAGCAGTATGCTTGGACTACTTAAATCAGGAAATAATATTTTAATATCAAGTGACTTCGCAAGTAAATATAATGTTAAAGCAGGAGAATTACTTGAAGTTAATTTTACTTTAGGGTTAACTTATCCAACTATTGTTGATTTCTTGGAACAAGATGATTCAGATGCTCAAGAAGATGTTGTTACAGTTCAAATGAATGTTGTCGCTATAATTGAAAAAATCCAAGGTTTTTTCACAGGAAGTGCAGCTTTTATAACATCTATGATGGGATTGGGTACTAGTTATGGTATGTTCATATCATGGGAAACTTACTATACTCTTGCTATTCAGAATTTACCTGGGGGAGGTACTGATATTGTCTTTAGACAAGAACCTAAAACAGGAGATGATGAATTCATAGATCCATATATGGCAAATTGGGTTGATTTTTCCCAAATTCAACCTATTTTAGAAAGTACAGATGGAATAGAATATTATACAACTCGAATGGATTATAATACTGCAATCTCTACCACTCCATTTAATCCTCTGTTAACGAATTTTACATCGGTAGTAGGTATACATACTAATTCAACTGGTAATTTAAAGTCAGATTCTTACTTTGGAAATCATACTATCATCGATAAAGATATAAGCTATAGTGGAACAACATTAGAAGAACTTCTCGATACAAATGAAAATGTTACAGTAGTGGATCAGACTTTTGTAGATGATCAAAATAGAAAAGGTCCCTTTGGATTAGGTTCAGAAGTGTCCATTTTCCCTCAAGATATTGTAGAGTATACATTATTAGCAGGTGGTTATAATACAGAGTTTATTAATGAATCTGGTTTTTGTCCTGATGGACCTCTAGATTCTATGAATTTAACTGTTTCAGATAACATAAATAAAACATTAATGAGTGATAATGGATTACTTATTTTTAACATAAATTTTTTTATGAACGAGACAATTGGAGATTTTTTCCTTCCTGCCAGACTTTCACAGGCTATTTCTCTTGGTATTGAATCAAGAGTTAATGATTCAATTGATAGTTTAGAAATATTTGCTTTGAATGTTTATACAAATGAATTTGATAAACTTGGAGATATAAATAATAATAATGAATTAAATTATACACTATATTTCAATTTATCAACATCCTATATACCTATGCCTACAGGAATGAAAGCACCGAAACTAGAATTAAGAATAGTTGGAAATTCATCAACCATCTCTGACTATTCTCTTGATATTGATAATCTATATTTAAACATAACTAAGTCAAAATACGATTTATTTCAGATATCAGAATGGCCTAAATTTAAAGTGATTGGTATTATAAATTCCCCAAAATTATATAATACTGAAAGATATGTATGGGAAAATGGAATAGAAGCTGGTTTTAATCCTGGTGAAAATTCTGTCTATATAAATTATGAAAAAGCAAGAAATATAGTATATCCAATATATAAAGGGAATAATATTATGAATGATAGTGTTTCCTCTATTTTAGTTAAATGTGATAATCCTTTGAATATAAGCTCAATCGGTATTACTCTAGAAGAAGATCTTACTACAAGTGTAGGAGGAAGTTGGTCGATTGTTGACATTAAATCATTAAGTTTACAATTGAGAATTAGTGTTTTTGATATTCATTTATTTATCAGAGGTGGAAATGATGAGGAAGTACTTGAAAGTGTCCAACAATATATTCAAGATCAAGGATATATTGTATTATTTGGATTTACTCGTTCCTTTGCTGAAATAACTTTTAGGACAATTATTGATCTGATAATGTTCATAACCTATGGCATGTTAATCTTGGCAATAGTGATAGCTTTAATTGGTCTTATGCTTCATTGTCTATTGACAACAATGTCTCGTAGAAGAGAAATTGGAATGCTGAGATCGATAGGTCTGAATAAAAGTGGAGTTATAAGATCAATTTCAGGAGAAACATTAATTATTGCTTTAGTGGGTGTTATTATTGGAATATTTGCAGGAATTCTTCAAGGAAGTCTAATGGTATTTGCAACTCCTACTGGTGGATTCATCACTGTAACCTATGTTATTCCTTGGCTCACAATCATTATTTTAGTATCAATAACTGTCATAGCTGCTATATTGAGTTCGATATTTCCTGCTAGATGGGCAGCAAATATAAATATCATTGATGCAGTACGAACCCGTTAATGAGGTGATAAAATGATTGAAAAAAACAAACCGGAAAGTAATTTAGAGAAAAAAGAAATAAAGAAACAAAAAAAGAAAATTTCAAAATCCTATGAAATAGATAATCATTTAATTCTCAAAGTGGAAAACCTTTATAAAACATATATAACAGGAGATATAAAGATACAAGCACTTGATGATGTTAATCTGGAAATTAGAAAAGGTGAATTCATTGCTATTGTTGGGCCTTCAGGAAGTGGTAAAACTACTCTTATCAATTGTCTTGGAGCATTAGATTTTCCAGATTCAGGAAAAATAATATATAATGTTAGTAATAATGGTGATGGACACAATATCACAGAAATGAACAATCAAGAACAAAAAAATATGCGTTTAAAAAGAATTGGACTTATATTTCAATTCTATAATCTATTTCCCGTTCTTACAGCATATGAAAATGTTGAACTTCCTACATTAATAGCAAAGAAAAAACCTAAATTGAGGAAAAAACGAGTTAATGAATTACTTAAAACAGTTGGACTTGGAGAAAGAATGGATCATTTTCCCTCTCAGTTATCTGGCGGAGAACAACAAAGAGTAACTATTGCTAGATCTTTAGTAAATGATCCTTTAATTCTATTAGCAGATGAACCAACAGGTGAACTTGATACTGAAACAACCCTACAGATTATGAAAATTTTACTTCATCTAAAAGAAACTGGTCATTCAATATTAATGGTGACTCACAATATTCGAATCGCTCAAGCTGCGGATAGAGTTTTAACTTTAACTGATGGAAAAATCACCAATGAAAGAAATGCAGGAAAATCAATCGAAGATATATACAAAATTGAATATGGAGGCCATTAAATATGATAAAAAAGAAAAAACAAAAAAAATCAGTGTTAAAAACCAAAGACAACCATTATCAAATAGATTCTGACGCAATGATTCAGACATTCAACTTAGAAAAAGTATATAATATGGGAGAACGTATTGAAATAAGAGCATTAGATAGTGTAAGCATTGATATTAAAAAAGGGGAATTTGTTTCTGTAATGGGTCCTTCAGGAAGTGGTAAAACAACACTGTTAAATATGATCGGAGCTTTAGATAATCCTACAAGTGGGGCTGTTTACATTGATGGAATTAATGTAGCGTATATGAATGATGTTGAAAGAACTAATTTAAGACTTGAGAAAATAGGATTCATTTTTCAATTTTATAATCTAGTTCCAGTATTAACTGCTTATGAAAATGTTGAATTACCAATGCTCTTTGCTAATAAATCTGATAATGTTCGTACAAAAACTATAGAAAGACTATTAAAACTTGTTGGTTTGACTGAGAGAAAAGATTTTCTACCTTCTGAATTATCTGGAGGAGAAAAACAGCGCATAGCAATTGCTAGATCACTAAGTAATGAACCTGCTATCCTAATTGCTGATGAACCCACAGGAGAATTAGATACTAAAATGGGAATGGAAATAATACAATTGTTACATGATTTAAATAGAGAATTAAATCAAACAATCCTAATGGTTACCCATGATCCTGCTGTAGGATCTCTTGCAGAAAAAACTCTTAAAATGAGAGATGGTAAGATTATTGAAGTTATAAATAACTAAATTTTTTTTTTATTTTTTTTTTTTCCCTATAATTTTGAGAAAAGATCTTTAATATCTTTATTCAGATCAATATTTTTAATATTTCCATAACCAAGAACTTTTCGTTCCTTATTTATATAAACGTCAAATTCATGACCACATGAATTAGGTGTTTTTAAATTTATATTAACTTCTAAAACAGGAATATTATTGGAGAAATCTAAATTGAGTTTAAGTTTCATCTCTTTATTACAGCGTGGACAAATTATTTTTGTGTAAGGATAATAACCCTTTTCATAGTCCATTATAAATCTTGTTATATCCCAATGTTCATTATTGCATAAATCTATTAATATATCTCTTAATTCAGGAATTTGTTCTTCTAAAGAGATTATAACAGTCTCTCTTATTTCGAAATCTAAGTTTAACAAGGTATTTTTGAGATCATCTTTTTTTAATTGTCCTATTAGAAATAGATTTCTTATATGCTCAACCTTTTCTTTTACCATGAATAATTTATTAATTATTCCTGTTAATCGCTCAGAAGTCATTTCCCGTAATTCTTGTACCAATCTTTCTGCAAAGTGAATTACTGGTGGACCAACTATTATCATCTCCTTGCCAAGTTTTATAATACACGAATTCTTAGGAAATTCTGATTTATTCATTTTTGAATACTTTTCTTCTGATAAAATATAAAGTTCTCTTACGAATGGGAAATGATTTTTATGTTGATTGGATTCTTTATATTCCTTGAATTCTTTACAATTTAAAAGCATTCCATAAAATAAACCTTCTAAAGTTGCTATAAATTTCTTAGATATAGAATTTTCAAAAATATTATCGATTTTTTGTTCTAAGTCAAATATTAGGAAAATAGGATAGTTCAGTAAAATCGCTGTGAATAATTTCTCTGCGTCCTTAAATTTCGCTAACCAAATATTATCACGGAAAATAGAACGATTAAGTGTGATATAGTTTTGTTGTATTCTTTTTTGAATTATTGATGTAAAATCTTTAAATTGAGTAACATCCTCATCGAAATTTTGAAAAAAAACCTTTGGATATAATTGCTCAAATTCACTTTTTATTAACTTAATTAGATTTTGCGAAATTTTTTCTTGTTCTTTTTTAAGAATTTCATCTTCTAAGATTGGATATTGAAAAACTAAATAAAAATTTTCTTGGTTATGTAATCTTGAAAAAGTCCAATTACTATCTTGAGTACTAATATTTGTTATTTTTGTCTCAGTAACTTGCTGAGCAAAAATATCAAGTGCAGATAATAATCCACTTATTAAAACAATATTATCTTCTTTTTTAGGATATGATACCGCCCAAAGGGGCATTCCATTATAAATACAAAACATCCTAACAAAAGAATTTCTCATCTATATATCATTCCTCTTTATTCATTAAAAAATGGAATTTTCTCAGTCTTAATTTTACATTAGAATCCTTTTTTATAAGCTTCAGCAATTTTTTCTTCAAGTTTTTCTTTTGGGGCCATAACAAATCTACATTCCTTATCTCCTTTTGCACGGCAACTAATTTCCTTGGCGTCTAAATCGATACCAAATGACTCCGTACACCAACCTGATGAGTATCCAGAATTCCAATAACAAACAGGAAATTTAGCATTTGGACCATATTTTCGAATCCATATATCCGCTTCAAAACTTTGAGGGTGATCATACATTAGAACATAATTTTCATCAGGTGTTGGATTTGATGGTAAAAGAGAAACAAACGCATTTCCAGTATATGCAAAATGAACTGGTCCTGCACTCAATTTTGCAATTGGATCTTGAACATTCATAGTATAGTGAAATTTACGGGCATCATGTTGTCCTAATATCTTTGCTAATCGATAATACAAACTATTTGCTTTTTCTTCTGGGATTTCAAGTTCTTCTGCTAGTGATCGAGTCATTTCACGAAATGACTCCGCGTTTATTAAAATATATCTATTTCCCCCTATTGTAATTGTACCTTTTGTAGGATCCCAATGGATATCATCAAAAAATTTTCCAACATATTCTTCAGCTTTGGAGAAAAGAGCTTCCATTTCAGGGGGTACATTAGCAGTTTGAACTTGATTCTTTCGTTTAGGAGGTGGAACATAAGGGCCGGCACGTATCTGATCTTCCATGATCATTTCATCTTTTTTCTTTCTGAACCAATTTGGCATGATTTTCGCAGATATGAGGATTTATTTAATTTTTAATACAAAACTATTTTTTAATAATATTTAAAATTTGATATTATTTAATTATTCAGTTTTAAAAAATCATCATTAAATAATTTTAAAAAAACATATAAAATAATAGAGTAAATATAATAAAATATTACTTCTCCTGTGATTTCACTTGAATAAATAGATTAACTATATTCTTCAATTATTTTTATAATTTCTTTAGAAAGTTCTCCCTTGTTTTTCATTCTTATTAACATATCCTTTAATTCTGGAATTGTCCTTCCATAAATATGTAATGAGTTACTAAAATCTAAATAATGACCTATTTCAACATTTAATTCTTCCGCAACCATTTTTTGTAATCTTACCATTCCATTAACATTGGCTTCCCATGCTCTAAAAAGATCTCTACTTCTCCATGTAGTTTGCATAATTAATTTTCCTTTCTTAACTCTCATCCATATTCTTTGTAGACATGGAGGATCATTATGAAAAGGATCAACTAATGGACGCCATGTTATAGCTTGAGCTCTTCTACTATATGGTTTATCTCTAAGTTTTTCAATAATATATTCCATTTGATTTATTTTTGGAAAATTTAATATACCAATTGGAATTTTATCAAGTCCTATTTGAGTTGAAATTTTTTTATCAAGATCAAATTCTACACCATTTTTCAATTTCCAAATAATAGAGTCTTCTGAGGTTTTAATTTTCTCTGCTTTAATCAATTTTTGATGATTTTTAAGAAAAGTATTATCATTAAATTCAATATCATAATTCCTATGAATTGAATCTTCTACGGAATATGGACGATAATTAAAAATTCTATCATGATAAGAATATGGAAAGCTCACTCCTGATTCCCAGAGAAAATGATCGTTTATACCTTCTAAGATCTCTTCAATATAACCACTTTGGATTGATCCGATTAAATAGGTATCTGCCAAGCATCCATAACCTTCAAATGCATTACCAAATTTGGACTTAATTTGAAGTAATTTCCCATGGCGAGATATTGGAGAACTTAATGGATTTTTAATTTCTATTAATACTGTAGCGTCTTTAGAGGGTAGATCTTCAGGTTTATCATATTCTGTTTTAATATCATCTCCATTATATAAAATATTAGTAACAGCAGTTAACCATGCATCTCTAATATTTTCTTTTGAAATAAAAAATACTTTAGCCATTTATAACACTTTTTAATTGATATAATAACCACAAATTTTACAATTATATAATTTTTCTGTTAAAACTTTAATAAATAAATTGAAGATAGAGGAAATTGCAATCTTTATCGAATTTAAAATTTCATTTATTTATAAAAAAATAACTAATTTCATAATCTTATAGACTCAAAAAATCAGAAAATTTTTCTAATAAATCATGTTTTCCTTTATATCAATAGGTAAATTAAGAAATGAAAATTCTATATGTAAATCCTGCTAGATTGAAATCTGGATTGGATGCGATAATAAAGGGCCCTCCTACAAGCCTTATATCTATTGCAGCTATGGTGCCAGAACATGAAGCTAGGTTATTTGATTTTAAAGTTCACAAATTTAGGGAAAAACAATTTAAACGAGAATTAAATCGTTCAGATATAGTCGCTATAACTTCTATGACGCCACAAATATCACATGCACTTGAAGTTGCAGAAATGGCCAAAGAACAAGGATGTACCACAATAATAGGAGGATATCATTCTACCTTAGCCCCTGATTATGTTGCAAAACATAAATATGTAGACTATACTATTCGAGGTGAAGGTGAGCATACATTTAAAGAGATCGTGGATTATATTGATGGAAATAAAAATCAAATGAATTTAAAAGATATAAAGGGAATCTCGTTTTTAAATTCAGAAAATAAAGTTCAGCATACTGCTGAAAGACCGTTAGAATTAAATTTAGATAATTTTTCCATGCCAAGAAGGGATTTATTAGATAATAATAAATATATTTATTTAGGATCGAGAGTTGCTCAACTTGAGACTTCAAGAGGCTGCCCGCATTCATGTAAATTTTGTTGTATTGTAAAAATGTGGAAAGATCCCACCCAAAAAATTGTATATCGTTCCAAAAGTATTTCGCGAATAATGAGAGAAATATATGATGTTAACTCGAAGAATGATATAATCTTCTTTTGTGAAGATAATTTTACTATTCAAATAAAACGGACAAAAAAGATTTTAGAAACAATCATAAAATCAGGTATTCATAATAAATTCAATTTTAGTGCTCAGTCAAGAATCGATACTTTATATAAAAATCCATGGTTGATAGATTTAATGCATAAAGCAGGTATTCGCTTATTATTTCTAGGAATAGAATCTGTACATCAACAAAGCCTTGATGCAATGAATAAAAGAGGTCTAACCCCAGAAATGACTCAAAAAGTAGTTTCTATGCTTCATGATAGAGGGATCTCTATATTTGGAGGAATAATTATAGGCTTCCCAGGTGAGACCAAAACAATGGTACGTCAAACAATTCAGTTTGCAAGAGGTTTAGATCTAACCTGCATGCAATTTACTCCAATTACAGCATTTCCTGGTACAGAATTTTACCAAGAAATGAAAGATGCTAAAATGATAACTAGTAACAATTATAAACACTATGATTTATTTCACCCCATGATGCGAACTCCCGAATTAACCAATAAAGAGATTTATCATTTAGTAGGTGAAGCTTATGCATCTACATACTTATATAAGGATTGGATAATAAAACAAGTAAAGAGATATTTAAATCCCTTTGGAACATTTAGTTGGACGTCTAAAAATATTTTACGACTTATAAATCAAGTAGTGATGAGAGGGATAGAGATGCTACATTCTCAAGGAATAACAAAGTCGATCATTTCAGAAGAGTTGAGATCCCTGATGAAAAATGGTTTACCTCAAAGTATCAATTTAAATAGTGTTTTATCTGAAAAAATTTCTCTTTTATTACCCAGATCATCAAATACTATTGTTTAAAACATATAATTGCAATTCTACAAGAATAAAAATTAAATAATTTAGTTTTATTATATTATATTGAATTAATAAAATTGAATTGATATAGATATATGATTTTATTAACACTAAACTATGAACCTCCTTTTAATGAATTGACAAAAAGATTATCTGAAAAAATATCATTTGATAAAAAATTAACATTAAAAGAGTTATTTGAATTTTTAAAGGAGAAATATGGGGAAAATCTTTATAATCTCCTATGGGAGAGGAAAAAGAAAGGAGAATTAAGTACTTTTATTTCAATTATCATTAATGGACATAATTTTAGAGATAAAGATTTTTTAGATACAATGTTAAAAGATGGGGATGATCTTACTTTTCTATATATTTATTTTGGGGGGTAGAATACATAGTATTAAATTGAGAAGAGCTTAATACTTGGTTATATATTTGAAAGATATTATTTTAGCTTCAAAATCCATTGATAGAAAGGAACTATTTAAAAAGGCAAGAATCCCATTTATAGTTATAAGTCCCGATTTAAATGAAGAAAAATTTAAACGAAATATTAACGATCCTTATTATTTAGTTCAGGAATTAGCAAAAGCAAAGGTTTTAAACGTTAAAAAGAAGGTAAAAAAGCTATACAATGATGCAATCATAATTAGTGCAGATACTATTGTTGAATTTGAAGGAGAAATAATAGGTAAGGCTAGAGATGAGAAACATGCTTTTAAAATTTTAAAGAAACTAGTTGATAAAACACATAAGCTTATTACAGGATATGCTATAATGGATTTAAAGGAAGAGAAAATAATTGTAGATTATGATCAAACGTTAGTTAAGTTTTTGAATCTCTCTGATAATGAGATCTGGTCTTATATAAGATCAAAAGAATGGATAGGTAAAGCTGGAGCATATTCTCTAAGAGAAAGAGCAAGTATGTTCGTACAATCTATAGATGGTTCTTATTCCAATGTGCTTGGTTTACCTATGCAACAATTATATCAAATTCTTAAGAATGAATTTAATTTGGACTTATTGGAATAAAATAAATATAAATTTAATTTAATAATGAAAAAAATAAAAATATGTGTAGGATCTTTAAATCCAGTTAAAATTAAAGCCGTAGAATTAGCATACCATAAATTTTTCGATAATTATAAGATTTATAAAATTAAAGCAGATTCAAATGTATTGGATCAACCTATTGGACTAAAAATGATTCTTAAAGGGGCTTATAATCGTGCAAAAAATGCACTATTGAAATTAAAATATGAAAAAAAAGATAACTCTGAGATTTATGGAATTGGAATAGAAGCAGGATTAGTTAAAATATCATTAGCGAATACAAATTATATGGATTTTCAATTTTGTGTTATAATGGATGAAAAAGAAAAAATATCAATAGGATCTGGAATTGCTTTTGAATATCCTCAATTTGTTATTGATAAAATCATTTCAGAAAAAGATACTGAAATTGGAGTAATTATGGGAAAGTTAGCGAATAATGTGAATTTAAAGAGTGAGATTGGAGCTATAGGATTCCTTAGCAAAAATATTATTAAACGAAAAGATATCTTGTTTCAAGCAATAATATGTGCTCTTTTACCTAGAATTAATGAGGATTTATATCTTAGAAATAAGAATAATATTTAATAAAGATTTAAATTTTATCAAGGAAAATATTAAATATTTTTCTAATTTACTATTCAAAAGAATATTAAACAATAATATAAAGGAGTCAAAAATGGCAAGAAAACATTATAGTAATGAATCAATAATGAAATTTCTAACCATTATAGGTGGTTTAGTAGGATTAGCTTTTTGTATTTTAGGATTATTAGATGAAAGCCAATATCATATTTATGCTGGTTTAGAACAACTTAGACCAGTAATAGGATATATCATCGGAATAGTTATTTCTGTTCTTACTATCTATACTGGAATTAGACCTGATGATCCTATTCCATTTCATTGGTTAGTTTTATTTATTTTGGGTATCCTCCTTATTGTTTTTGGAGGAGGAATATGGGCATGTGCATTATTAATCATTGCTTCTTTATTAGGTATAATTGATGAATTGTAAATTGTTAATTCAAACTATTTTCTTTTTTTTTCTTTTTTTCTTTAAAGTACAAAAAATGCTTTAATCAGAACCAATTTTGAGAAAATAGTTAATAATTTCTTTTGATATATTTATATCTACTACTTTTTGGAGAGCAGTAAATCCAGGTATTGAATTAACTTCTAAGACTTGATACCCTTTTTCACTATTTATAATATCAACTCCAGCAATTTCCGTTCTTACAGCTTTTGCAGATTTTATTGCCAATTCTTTTAATTCTTCAGTTAAAACAATTGGTTCCATTTTTGCTCCAGCATAAATATTTGTCTTCCAATTATTACTTACTCGATACATACCCGCGATAGCTTGATCTCCTAATACAAGGATTCTAATATCTCGATTATTATGTTCTACGAATTTTTGTAAATAAAATATATGATTTAATTGAGCAAGACTATAAATAACATTTTCTGCAAATGCTTCATCATTTAATCGGGTGATACCAATTCCTTTCGAGCCATATAATGGTTTAAGAACTACATCTCCTCCAAGTTCTTCAAATGCTTCTAAAGCATCAGCACTATTTTCACAGATTATTGTTTCAGGGGTTGGTATATTATTTTTCCTTAAAAAAATAGAAGATAAGAATTTATCACTAGCCAATTCTAAAGATTCTCTAGAATTAATTAATTTAATCCCTATTTCCTCAATAGCAGTTAATATATCAAGCCGAAAAAAAATCTTTTGAGTGGATGCTGCTCCAAAACCTCTAACTAATGCCAATTTTGGATTTAAATTCATAAAACGTTTTTCAAAATCTATGATATTTACCTTATAATCTTTAGGAATTAAATGATCAACAGTAAATCCTCGTCTTTCCAGCTCTTTAGTTAATATTTGAACTTCAATATCAGCAGGATTAGGTGTAATAATCATAGATTTCTTTTTCATAACTTCATTGTCCTATTATAAATTACTTAATTTATCACTAGTTTGTATTTTTAAATAAATAAATTTTAATTTTTTATAAAACATATACAAAATCAATGCAGAGAAAAGAAAAAGATAGTGAAGTTGAAAATTTAACTAAAATTCTATCTTCACTCCAAAATCTTTATTATAGAAAAATGGAACAACTTGAAGAGTTACAAGAAGAAATTTCTGAATTAAAAGAAACGTTATCTTATATTAATAAAATGATTTCCACCAAATCATTCTATAGCGCAAATGAAATTTTAGCAGAATCAATTGATTTGAAACAAGAACAAAAAGAAGAAGAATATTTTATTCCTGATATTTCTAAGGATAAAGTCAAAGATACTAAAATTAAAAGAAAGATATTTTCTAAAAAGGATGAAAAAGAAGGAGAATTATTATGTATACTAAATTTAATTGACTTAAATCAATTAGAAATAAAATTTATTGATCCACTTAGATTTAATATTAAAGAAACATCTGAAGAATTTATTAAAATCTTTTTAAAAGGAGCATTAATAGAAATTAAGGAAAAAAATCTTGAATTAAAATTAAAATATGAATATTTTAAGAATACAGATATAATAGAGAAGATTCATATAAATAATTTAAAATCAATTGATGATTATGATCTAATTACATCAAAAATAAGAGAATTATTATCTTTAGAAAAAACTTAATTTTGATAATTTTCTAAATATTTTTAAGAACAAAAATTAATAAGTTTGTAATCTTTATTATTTTAAATGCTATGAAAGGGTGTGTATGGTATGGCGAAAAAGGAAAAAAAATGGCTAATAATGCCTAAAATTCATTCGAAGTTTAATACGCCTGAATTGGAGGAGAATTTAATTGCGAAAGTGAATACTTTCTTAATAGATAAGGAAAAAATGACCCCTTCTTTTATTTTACTATCAGGTGGTTTTTTTGATGTTCAAGGATTCGCTTATTCTGCTTTACGTGGATGGAAAGGAGCAGCCAAACCTTCAGATGGTAGTCGAAGACCTCTTATTGAAGCTACTTTTGCATCTTTATCAGTATATTTAAGCTCTTTATTATCACTACAATCTGATTTTTATTTTGCTTATGATGAAATAAAAGATATTTTATTGGAAAAAAACAGAGAAGATTTATGGGCAATTATTTCTGAAAAATTACCATTTATATCAGTCCCTCCAAGAGAGATGTATGGAAAACAAGCTAGCCCTGTATCACCATATTTTGTAATAAAACAAGATGATGAATTAATTTTAGGGGAGCTATACCCTTCAGTATATCTAACAACAATAATTAAGTCAATTAAATCAAGATTTTTTATGTTCTTTCAACATGAAGGATATACTGCATTTGGATTCTTTAATTCTTTACCTCCTTTAAAAAATTTTGGATTTGAAAAACCGGCTGTGAAATTTGGTAAAGAATCTACACCTGAGAACCTTATAGCATATGCTAAAAAAGCAAGAAATCTAAAAGAAGTGCTCATTGCACTAATACATTCACATAATAATGCGTTACTTTCACAATTTCTTATCGACGACTATGAGCGGCTCCTCAAACGACTACTAGGAAATGGCGATTAAATAAAGAAAATATGGAATCCTGATAAATTCCATAATATAAATAAACATTATCAATTCACTTCAAGAACCCTTCATACTCTTGACGATTTAAAGTGAAGAATTTGGATTGATAATTTAATTTTATTAAATTTTCCAGATCCTTATTGTAATTTAAATCGATGATATGTTCGAACATATCTCGCAGTTCTCCTTGAATTTTAAGAAGATTAGCAAAATAATCATGTTTAATCACAATGCTATTAAATTTCTGAAGGTAAAAGATGGGATTCTTATAAGACGGATGCCATCGAGTAATAACAATGAAGAGCAAATCGTCGGGGCTGTAATATTTTTTGATTTTATTTATTGTAAGTTTTTTTCCAATGTAGCTAGTGTATTCAAAAATGATATTTCGAAACGCGTTCAAATCAGTTAATCGAAGTGAAATCTCTTTAAGGATATTTCTTGAAATCTCATTGTCAAAGAACTCAATTACGTATTGTTAATGAATGTTAGGGATAATTTGGTCGTAGGTATAGTTTGTATTTTCACGAGGAATTTCGGAGAAAATTTTAATGTTATTATTGAGGAGATGTCTTGTTATTAATCCATGGATGATGGAGTGAACTTGAGTTCCGATACGTTGATGGAGCTCTACAGGGAATCGCTTTTCATGGGAAAATCCTTTATAATGCGGCTCAACGTCCTGTCTTGAAATTCTTGTTATGGTTGAGATGTTAAAGCCATATTTTTTTCCGATTTGATTTAGGGAGAGTCCATTTTCGGAATCGAGGATATCCTGAATGATTTTTTCTTTAACATCATCCGAGACAAACCAATCATCACCTCTAGCCCAGATTTCCTTGTATTCAAGGGGGTATTCATGTTGTACATAATATTCAACATGGCTTCTGCCCAGCCCAAGCGAATCCGCGATGGACATAATTGACTTAGGGGTATAAGATGCATTTTGAATGTTGAAATTGCTGAAAAATTTATCGAAGACAACTTGCTTATCATTTTTAAAATCATAATACATTTTAATTTCATTGTTAATGATGTTATCGAGTTTTTTAAAGAGGACAGCATCATTTTTTACTCGGGATTTACCCCATGTTCTATTATAGGCATCTTTACCAAGAGTCTTTTTGGCATGATATCTTGCAACGTCATATGATGTTCCAAAATCCCTTCCAATCTTACTAAGAGAATCTGGATTCTTTTTTTTTGATTCTAATTTGATTTTTTTTGTTAAATTTTGTCTCATATCTTCAGATAAGAAATGATTCGCACCCCAAATTTTATCATACCATTCCTTGAAATGCTTTCTAGCTATTTTAGCTACACTTTCAAGAGATACATTAAAATTTCTAGCTATCTCTCCTAAAGAAGACACTTGTTTTCCATTTCTATAATTTTTAATCTGCCTTTCGAGCACTTCAAAGATAAGATTCTTGGTCTTTTTTGGAATAAACCAATTATTCTTTTTCCATATTTTATTATATTCTTCAGGAAATTTTTTTTTACTCCAATAAAGAAAAGGACTTGAATCCATTCCAATTTCTCTTGAAAGTTGACTTAGACTTTTAGGTATCATACCTTTTTTGAACTTATCTATTTCCTTTTTGATTAATTCTAAGATTTTCTTAATTTCATCCTCTCGTAATGGCTGATATGATTTATTTAATTTAAGATTTAAAGAATTAGCAACACTCTTAACGGCTGTATGCCCTAGTCCACTCATTTTAACTATTTCTGATTGACTCAAGGAAGGTCTTTTTATAATTAGATAAATCATGATAATGTATTTTTCAATTAAATCCATGAAATCGGGGTATTTAACAATTTCATTATAAAATGGGATTTTTAATCTTAATTGCGATAAAATTTCAGAGATGATTTCATTTTTGATATGGTCGGAGAAATCCTGATAAGGTCTAAACTGGTATCTTTGAATAATTTCTTTAACTGTGTCTAATATTATTTTTCTTTTTTCAGTCCATTTTTTAGGGTAAGAGGCAGGTAGCCATTTTTTCACGTCAATAGAATAAATATCGCTTAGTGGAATAAGATATCTAACAATTTGCGTTTTTAGAGTCGAATTATACTTCCCTGTGAAATCTTTCAATGATTTTAAAAGTTCTAAATAGTCGCTAGCTTTTAAGAATGTAAAACTCAGAATTATAATTGCTTGTTGTATTTGCTCTCTATTAGTCATATTATCCTTGATATCTAATGTAGTTAAAATCTCATCTATTTTATTTAAATCTAACATTTCATTCAGAATTTTTTCTTTATTGGTATGCTGACCAAGTCTACGCTGAATTTCTTCATAAATATAAGCGGATATTTTAGAAATTTCATCCTTATTTAAAAAAAAAGTAGTATTTGAAGGTTTTTCTACGTCCATATCTTTTGAATCTATGTGGTTCTGGAAATTGTTATTAAGTTGTCTATGATTTGGACTCCATTTATTTATAGTAAAAGTATTTTTAAAATCATTATTCTCATTATTTTTTCGATTATATTTCCTATCTCTACATCTTGGGCATCATAATCTATTATATTCTAGTTTGAATGGTTCCAATTTAAATTCAAGACCACATTTTACATAGCGAAATAGCAATTCCATTTTACTATTTATATATTAGTTTTAGAGACATTAACTAATCATATTGGTCCTCTTTTATAATTTATTTAAAAATGATTAATTTGAAAATCATTATTTAGAATACAACAAATTCGTTTTTTACACCCTCTCTAATAAAATTATTAACCTGATCTAATTCAAGTTGTTCAGATACAAGCCTTGAAATTGCACCATTGATAAATTTATAAATGCTCCACTCCTCCCCAATAATTGAGGAGGGAATTTTAAGATCATAATTCTTAAGAAAATTATACTCTAATGTCTTATAAGATTTAAATTCTGAGTCAAGAGTGTCATTGAATACAGACTCAGTTATTACAAAATGATCCTCATCTATCATTTCAATTTTTGGGGCAATTTTTCTGACAAGGGTATTTAGTTGGGTATTATAATCCTCTGAGTGAATATCTATTACAACATCTTCATCATACTCTTGGATATAACATATATCATCTAAAAAGTATTTTAAGACAGATTTTGGATATTGCTCTTCATGATATAATAAAATATCTTCTAAGTGATATTTAATATTCTCATCCATAAATAATAATGCTTCTAATAATTTGCTAAATATCATACTTGCTGGAAGTCTTTCAAAGGCATCATAAATTTCAAAAAATTCAATATCTTCTTTTGAATATTCATGCATTCCTATTTTAAAAACATCTTCCTCATCTTTCATTTTTCAAACCTCTTTTTAATTTAATTAACCAATTGGATTTAAACTTTTTTTTTATTTAATTTCTTGAGTTTATAAGTTATTACACACTCTTATTTTTTTTTCTCTGTAACTGTAAAAGATGGCATTCTCTTAAAATGTGATAAAAAAGTTAGGTACTACACAATTAAAATTTTAGATAATCGCTTCAAGCTCCAAAAATTTAGACAATTCCGCGGCTTTTGGAGAAATTTCAACTATT
Organism: uncultured archaeon; assembly: GCA_964525635.1. Taxonomy (GTDB): domain Archaea; phylum Asgardarchaeota; class Lokiarchaeia; order Sigyniarchaeales; family SOKP01; genus JAFGOA01. Next base: position 3,644 of record CAZGJX010000049.1, on the reverse strand, counting down.
TTTTTGATGATTTTGTTGCTTCCTTCATACTCGATAATTGCTAACTCGATTTCCGAAAGTAATTCAACGATATTCCAAATACTCAGTTGTTTAAATTCGAATTGTATTTTTCGGGTTAAGAGTGATAACAATAATAGCCCTAAAACGCACGTGAATAAATGACCACGAATGCTATCATCTTTCCAGTGGTACATCGGTCTCAGGGATAAGAGATCGGGTGACTTGATATATTTAAACGCCCGTTCTACCGTGTATTGTTGCCGATATAACCACACGATATCGAGAGAAGCCATGTCGGGATGATTGGATAAAAAAAAGCTCTTTCCAAGAGTATTAATGTGAGCCTCCAGCGCCTTCTTGTTGATGTTAATTTCATATTTGACCTTAGCAACCGTACCAGAAACGGAGTAATCCACCAACTCGAGATGCTTTTTATTCTTAAAAATAGCTTGGATTTTTTTCTCAAATGCTTCAGGCATCCTCCATTTCTTTACATTCAAGCGATCTTTAAACCACTCATGAACCGCTTCAATTTTTTTTTCCAGTTTTATCTTGAGATTCCTTTCTTGCCATGCTTTCATTCGGGGATTATACACCACTAAAAGCCTGTCATGTGGCCCATATAAGTGTCTATCAAATTCAAGCACGCCGATCTCCTTTCCATTCGGGAATTTTTCGAGAGAAAAATCTGCAGGTGTCAAGTAGTCAAATTCTTTTTGCGTGCTGGGGCGGATAGAACAGATAAAACGAATATTAGCAGAATTTATTTGATCAAACGCTTCTTGAGAAAGGTTTCCCTTATCGAATACCAAACAAAGTTCGTAAGGACTGATACCAACTCGCTTTAACCTCTCAAGAAGATGCGGAATCTGTTCCTTAAATACCTTTGCATCTTGAGCATTTCCGGGATAGATATCATGAAGCACGGGCACGCCTCCATCCTTGGTACAAAATAAGGTCAAACCAACTAAGTTGAGCGTGAATCGCCCTTCCTTGGAATGTCCATGTTTTGGAAGTTCCGCGCTCTCTTTGGGATTGATATAAGTAAAAAAATTTGTTGGATCATAAAACAAGGTGTTCATGGACACGTGAAACACTTCAATTAACTTTTTATTAATGCGTTCTTCGATGTTCTCGATAATATCAGGCGTTAGATACTTGAAGTGGTTGGTATAAGCCATGGAATCCAAATATGTGTCAATGGGAGGAAACTCCTTAAAAAGGGCCGTATGCTCAAACCAACGACGGAGCTTCGCCTTAGAAGTGGGCTTAACGCACCTATTGATGACCGCTAAAGCAACATAATGCCCAACAGACAACCCTTGAGCTCGCTTGCTCGTGGATTCATCGATGATTTCAATGAGATTGAGCTCTTTTATCAATTGTAAGAGGGCAATCGGGAGCCCAAAATCAAGAGTTACGATGCGAGGCTCGACATCCATGTGCAATTCTGTTAACTCATTGAGCTTATCTTCAGGACCGAGATATTTTTGCCAAATTCTTTTTGGTTTTCCATCAATCCTAGCACTCGCAGCGAGGTAAAGATAGGTATTGCCTTTAATTACTTTTTTAATCAAATGTACCATGTATATTATTAGGTCATACAATAATTTAAGTTGATCGGTTTGATTATATTTTCATAAAGTCTAAATTTGTTATATAAAATATTATGGTTAGGCACTACACCATGTCCAGAAGGAACGCCACCCCCACATGAATGAATTAGATCAATTCTTAAAAGTTAAAAAATACGTATAATTTAAGCTAAAAATAAGGTAGTTTGAAATAATGTCGTTGTTCCCCTAAGAGAGAAGAAGATTAAAATTATAAAAAAAATATTATCTTATAAACTCAAGAATTTAAATTATTAATAAAATAATTTCTTCCTTTTTTAGTACTTTTATTTTTTTCCTTCCTATAAGTTATATATTTATACCTTAATATTACATATAAATCTTATAAAACACTAAATGAAATAAGCTATGAAGATAAGATGCACTTATTAGCTGATGGACAATACATCAAAGTATCTTTAGTCTTTAGTAAAAAGGCTTCAATCTTATTGAGGAGTAGACTCCGAGAGTTCATAATAGTCTTTGAACAACTTTATAGTACTGCATTATCTAACTGGAGAGGTCAGTTAAATGTCTTTAAAGATGCTGGATCTTTTCATTTTAAAATTTTTATTAGGTTCTTTAAAAGAGCATATGAACGAGATCCAGAACTTTTACAGAATTTTTATAAATTAATATATACATCCTTCTTTGATATTCATAATAAAAAAAATGCTGAAAAATATTTTAAAAAAATCCAAAATCTTAGTTAAATTGATTAGCTCTAATTTGATCATTTATTGAGATAAAAATCACTTTATCAAGCTAGTATATTAATTAGCTAATCCAAATATTTTTTTATAATTTCCAAGACTATAACTATTGATATAAAAAATTTTTTAAGAGTCAATTACTATAGACTAATTATTATATAATATTTTTGCTAGATTTTTCAATGTATAAAAAAAAACATCCAAAAGTAGTGATTCTCTAATGGTAAATATTGGTTTATTGGGAGATATTTCTGTAGGAAAGACTTCACTATTACGACTTTTTGTTAAATATTTAAATAAAGGTGATATTGAAAGTGTTGAGGGAGGTCGTAAATGCACTGTTATAAAAACCGATTTTTCTGGTGAAGCTACACTACCAGAAGGTACAAAACAGGATAAACTTAATGAAAAAGAAACAAAAACAATTCACCCTAATAGGGTGGTTTTTAGAGAAGATACTACAAATAAAGCACATACTATTTTTGCTCCAGGAGGGGATCGCAAACGTGCTGTTGTAAAGATGGGAATTATCACAATCAGTAGAATAGCAACCCAAATTATCGCAGTATTTTCATGTGATAGAGATTTGGAAACACAATTTGAATTTTTCAACGATGTTAGGTTTTTTCCAAATGCTATTTTCTGTGCTATAAATAAATTCGATCTCTTAGATGGAGACAAGGATAAGCAACTAGAAGAAATGAAAGCAAAAATATCAAAATTCTTCACAAGTAGAAAAATAGAAATAAATGATTACTTTATTACATGTGGAGAAGAAATAGAGGGATTTGAAGACATCAACACATATAATAATCATGTTGCAGAAATGATATTAAAAATAACAACTGAATAATTTATTTTTAATTATTAGATATTTCTTCTTTCTTTAATTCATCTGATTTTATATTAACTAATAATATTTTAGGTATAATTAGAAAAAAAAAGAAAAAATTAGCTTGAATTATTACTTAAATCTGTAAATTCAGTTTTTATATCTTTTGTAAGATTTTCCAATAATTTTAAGATATTTCTACTGAAATTATTCATTGATTCAGAATTAATTTTGAAAAATTGTTTATACGTTTCATAGTCTTTATTTTCAAACTTAATTTGAATTTTTTTTTTTTTTTTTAACTCTTTTAGTTGGAATTGAATGCTACTTTCAAATTGGGAACCATTTCCTTGAAACTTAGAATCAAATTTAATGGTATCAAGACCAAGACCTAATGGAAACCTTCTTTTTTTACCGTTCTTTAAAAATATACATAAATAATTATTTCTTTTGAAGGACCGGCTTTCTGGGCATGAAGTGTACTTA
>CAZGJX010000048.1:0-28531 GCA_964525635.1 uncultured archaeon | reverse complement strand
CATGTGCTAATAAAGATTATGATTTAAAATATGTGAAGAAAAAAAAAATAAAAAAGGATTTTTATAAAAGAAAAAGTTGAAAATAGTCTAAATTAACTTAATACTTTTCTTGAAATAGATTTTATTCTTAGGCTTATATAATTCTCCTAATAATTAAAAAAAAGAATAATTATAGATTAGAAATCAAGAAGTTTTTCAGCTTCTTCTTTATCTGAATCCATTATAAATGGGATTCCAGTTATATCCTCTGCTTCATGTGTTAATGAAGCAATATCATCTCTTCTAATATATTTTAATGCAAATTTTCTTGCTCCGCACATCAATTGTTGAAGTCCTTGCTTAAGTCTAGTTATATAAGTATATAAACCAATTGCACCTGTAGGTATCGAGTCGAATTTAGCCCCAAATTTATGTTGAAGTTCAGGAGTTGTTATAAAAATTTCTTCTTTTGTTCTTCCAAAACGGGAAATATATACAGGTAATTCACCACTATCTATACTTTTACCTATTGTTTTACCCACCATTGCTGCTGCAAGAGGTGCTCTAGCCATACCTATCATTTTAAAATAGGGGGCACCTAATGCTAAACCTTTAATTATCTGATCTTCCATAGAAATACCACTGGCAATTGCAATATCAGGTACATATTTCCCTTTCTTCGATAATTTATCAATATATTGATAAAGAAATGACCAAAGCTCAAAACGGGGTACACCCCATTCGTTCATCATCCTCCATGGACTCATTCCTGTTCCACCTCCTGCTGCATCTACTGTTAACAAATCAATCTTCGCTTCAGATGCACATTTTACTGCAAGAGCTAAATCTCTAGGTCTATATGCTCCTGTTTTTAAAAAAATATATTTCGCACCTAAAGATCTTAATTCTTCTACTCGTTTATAGAATGTCTCCTCATTTACCATACCTACCCTTGAATGGCGCTCAAATTCATTAAAAACATGGTTTTCAAATGAATTTATAACAGTTGGATCATATGGATCTGGCAGAACAATATATCCCCTATCTTTAAGTCTTTGGGCATGCTGTAAAGTTTTTAATTTTACTTCTCCACCAATATCTTTAGCTCCTTGCCCCCATTTGAGTTCTACTATTTCAACTCCTAATTTATCTATTGCATATTCATGTACGCCAAGTTTTGTATCCTCTACATTTGCTTGAACAACAATACCGCCATAACCATCTTGTTGCCATTCTTTATAGAGATTAATTCGATTTTTAAGATCTTCTGAATATACAATCTTTCCATTTTGTATTTTTGAATTTGGATCCATACCACATACATTTTCACCAACTGTAACAATTATTCCTGAAAGTGCTGCTCCAATAGCAAGCCCTTCCCAATTATTTTTCGCTACAGATGTCGAACCAAGTCCTGGAAGAATAATAGGAAGTTTTACCCTTATTTTTTTATCATGACCTATTTTTTGTTCTAAATTCACATTCGTGAACAAAGCGGTATCAGAATCGGCATCAATACCATATGCTCCTATACATGTACCTTGTATTGTAAAATCAGAGAAGTTTATATGATAGTTTTTTACACCTGCAGTTGTTATCATACCAAATGGTTTTGGATATAGTACTTCTGAACCTCTATATGCAGATTTTCCAACTTCACACATACCAATACAACCATCTATACAAGTAGCACACATTCCACTTTCAGGCACAACTGAATCCTCAGTTCTATTCTTTGACAGAGTTGCAGCTGAAGCATTTATTTTAAAGTTTACCATTTTTCATATCTCCTTTTATTCATTTATTTTTTTGATTCTTTGATATATCTACACATGTTCCACATTCACCTTTTAATCCCATCCAACATGAAAAATTATCATAAACTTCCAAACATGTAGGTTGGAGTGCATTGTAACAGCCATTACATAACACGCTTTCTGGATTGGGGCCATCACATCTTATTGTACATGCTGGGCATATATACATGCACGCACCACATCTTCGACAATCCTCCGAATTTTTATCAAAGGGGGTAGTTATTTTTAACTTATTTCCTCTATTAACAAATCCAATAGCATTTGCCATCATCTGTTCTTTACATATCCTTACACACAAACCACAGTAAATACAAGTTTCCCATTTTGGTTTGAATCTGACCTCTTTTAAACCTATTTTTGATGCAAGATCTTGTAATACCTTGGAAGTTGGATTTTGTGCAATTAAAAGTTCAAGTATCATTTTTCTTGCATTAATAACCCTTTTACTTGCAGTTCGAACAATAAGACCTTCTTGAACAGGATATGTACACGAGGAAACTAGTTTAGTATTTTCATCTCTTCCTATTTCAACAATACATAAACGACAGCCACCCCATCTTGAAAGGCCCTCGTGATAGCAGAGAGTTGGTATATCTATTCCTAATATTTTAGCGACATCAAGTATTGTTGAATTTTCTGAACAATCAAACTCAATTCCATCAATTTTTATTTTTGGCATTCATATCCCTCAAATTATACATCCAAATTAATTGCGTTAAAATTGCAATTATCATGACAAATTCCACATTTAATACATTTATCTTGAAGAATAAGGTGTGGCTGTTTCAATTCACCTACTATTGCTCCCTCAGGACAATTTATTTTACATACACCACAACCAGTGCATATCTCTTTATCTATTTTATATCTTATTAATGCCCGACAGACTCCTGCGAAACATTTCTTATCTTTTATATGAGCAATATATTCATTTCTAAAATATCTAATTGAAGTGAGTACAGAATTTGGGGCAGTTTGACCAAGGGCGCACAAAGAAGTATCTTTTATTACACTACCAAGCTCTTCAAGTAGCTCAATACTTGTATCATTTGCTTTACCTTCGGTTATATCTGTTAATATTTCAAACATACGCTGAATACCCTCTCTACAGGATGAGCATTTACCACATGATTCATTTTGTAAGAAATTTGTAAAGTACCTTGCAAAATCAACCATACAAGTATCTTCATCCAATACAATCATTCCTCCCGATCCCATTATAGATCCAGCCTGTTTAAGCGATTCATAATCGATAGGTAAATTAAATAGATCTTCTGGAATACATCCACCAGAGGGACCCCCTGTTTGTATAGCTTTAATTTTACGATCAGTTGGAGATCCACCTCCAATATTATATACAATATCTTTTATTGTAATACCCATAGGTACTTCAACTAATCCGGTATTTTTAACTTTACCAACGAGTGAGAAAATCTTTGTACCTTTACTCGTCTTGGTACCGATGTTAGCATACCAGTCTGCACCTTTATCAATTATTTTAGGAATATTAGCCCATGTTTCTACATTATTTATATTTGTAGGTTTGCCAAAAAGGCCCATTTGAGCGGGATAAGGAGGTCGCTGACGTGGATCACCTATTTTACCTTCTATAGATTGAATAAGAGCTGTCTCTTCCCCACAAACAAAAGCACCTGCACCACGAGTAATTTGTATATCAAAATCAAAACTTGAACCAAGGATATTTTTACCAAGAAAGCCCATTTCCCTAGCTTGCTTAATATTTATTGTGATATTCTTCACAGCAAGGGGATATTCATCTCGAACATAAATCCATCCCTTATTTGCACCTATTGCATAAGCCCCGATTATCATACCTTCAATAATTAATTGTGGATTACCTTCAAGCAGATTTCTATCCATATAAGCACCAGGATCCCCTTCATCAGCATTACAAATTATATATTTTGTATCACTTTTTTGTTTACTTGCTACTTCCCATTTAATCCCTGTTGAAAATCCTGCTCCTCCCCTACCCCGCAATCCAGATTTCTTTATCTCTTCAATAATTTCATTAGGTCGCATACATAAAGCTTTAGAAAATGCTTTATATCCACCAATTGCTATATAATCTTCGATATTTTTAGGATCTATAAGCGGATTATCTCCTATAAGAATATTCTTTTGGTATTTATAAAAAGGAATTTCATCAATATGGGTATAATTGATTCCATTCTCTTTAATAACTAAGTTTTCAATTATCTCTCCTTTTAATATAGATTGTATTATATTTGGTGCATCCTCTGGCTTTAAATTTTTATAAAAAACTTTTTGGGGGAAGATTATTATATTAGGTTCTGCCGCACAGTATCCATGGCATCCTGTCAGTTTTATACTAATTTTGTCTTCATATCCTTTAACAGCTTGTTTTAATGCTTCTGCAACCTTAATGGAACCACTTGCATGTCCACATGTACCCGAAGATATAGAGATAATATGTTTATTAAAATCCTGACGTTCTGTAATCTTCTTAGATATTTTATCGAATTCATTTATTGAGAGTAATTTAGTCATTTTTTTCCCTCTTCAAGGACTTTATAAGTTTCTTTGTCTTATTTGGAGTCATCTCTCCATGATATTCATTATTTATTTTTACGATAGGTCCAATAGCACAACAACCAAGGCAATTAACTGTTTCAAGTGTGAATTTATTATCTTTTGTAGTCTCCCCTGGTATTATTTCCAATTCTTTTGTTAATAAATCAACTATTTTTTTTCCACCTCGTATATAACATGCAGTTCCTAAACAAACAGTAATAATATACTCACCTTTAGGAATAAGACAGAATGAATGGTAAAATGTAACTACTGAATATACATCTATCAGCGGAATTTGCATTTTTTCTGCAACTTTAATAAGAGACTCTTCAGGTAAATAATTATAACTTTCTTGTATATCCTGTAAAATAGAGATAAGAGACCTATTATTTTTTTCTATAGTTTTATCAATAAAAGTTTCATCTATCGTCATTTTAACTATTCTTTAATTTTTAATTTGAATGTGGCATTTTTTATTTCAAAGATATTCTTTTTTGTATTTTATAAAAAAAATTTTAATAATAATAAGCGAGTAAAAAAAAATAAAAATATTACCAATTTATCGAATATAAGCGATACAATTAATATAAACAATATAAGTAATATATACAATATATTTTTTCTAATTCATATGTCCTTTTAGAAAAACAATCAATTTACTTTGATAAATCTTGAAATATTTTCAATAATATTATGTGTTAATAAAAATTTATTTAAGAATTTATGGAAAATCTACCATAAAATAAAATGATTTCAAATTATTACTAATTACTATTTAGTAAATCAACTATACTTAAAAATATAAATATGAATAACTTCAAAAATCATTTTTGAGTATTATTAATTAAAACTTGGAAGATAAGATGGATCCAAATACTTTTAGTACTGGAATAACTGGTCTAGATACCATCTTGCATGGTATTTTACCTGGAGATAATATCGTGTTTCAGATAAAGTCAATAGATCAATTTATTCCTTTCGTTCATGCATTTTGTAAGGATAAAAATACTCAGAATCGTAAATTAATATATTTTAGATTTGCTAATCATATTTCACTTATACCTAAGAATGTCAAAGCAGACATTTTGGAAGTTCATCCAGAGGTGGGATTTGAACATTTTATTGATGAAATTTTTACTATTATTGAGAAATATGGGAAAAGAGCTGCTTATGTTTTTGATTCATTGAGTGATTTAACTGTAGATTGGTATAGTGATCGAATGGTTGCTAACTTCTTTATGCTTACATGTCCTTATCTCTTCGATTTTGAAACAGAAACCTTTTTTGCACTTATAAGAAATAGACATAGTGAATATACTATATCTAAAATTCATAGCACTGCCCAAATCATAATTGATGTTTATAAAAAAGATAAAAATTATTATATCCATCCAATCAAAGTATGGAAAAGGCATTCTACTACTATGTATATGCTCCATATATGGAAAAACAAGGAATTTATTCCAGTATTAAAAAGTTCAAAAATCTCAGAAATACTTACAGAATATGCATCACAATGGATAGATTTTACATCAAAGACACAAGATATATGGACTAGCACATTTAGAGAAGCTTATCAAAGTTATGCTAATTATGATAATAAAACTATTAAAAAGGATGATTTAGATCTTCTTAAAGAGAAAATTATACGAATGGTAATGACTCAAGATCCCCAATTATATCCTCTCGCTAATGAATATTTTAATATAGAGGATTTGATAAATATTGGCAAGAGAATGATTGGGACAGGTTTAATTGGTGGTAAGTCATTAGGAATGTTATTAGCTCAATCTATCTTAAAGAAAAAAGATCTGAAATGGTATCATAAATTAGAGCAACATGATTCTTTTTTTATAGGTGCAGATGTATTTTATACTTATCTTGTTATTAATGATTGTTGGTGGCTCAGATATAAGATTCGTAAAAATAAAAATTTTAAGAAATATGCAATAGAAGCAAGAAATATTATGGAGAAAGGTAAATTTCCAAATGATATTATTGAACAATTTAAAAAAATTCTTAATTATTATGGTCAATCTCCTATAATTGTTAGAAGTAGTAGTCTATTAGAAGATGCCTATGATAATGCTTTTTCTGGAAAATATGAAAGTATATTTCTTGCAAATCAAGGTACTCCAGAACAAAGACTCGATGAATTCATGAATGCTATTCGAGAGGTATATAAAAGTACTTTAAGTGAAGAAGCATTATTTTATCGCTTAAGAAGGAATTTATTAGATAAAGATGAACAAATGGGTATTCTAGTTCAGAGAGTTTCAGGTTCACTATATGGAAATCTATTTTATCCACAATTAGCAGGTGTGGGTTATTCTTATAATCCTTTTGTTTGGAATAAAGATATAAGACCCGAAGATGGTTTGATTAGGTTAGTATTTGGTTTAGGAACTAGAGCAGTAGAAAGATATGATGATGATTATACTCGAATTATCGCTTTAAATATTCCAGAAAAGAGACCAGAAACTAGTTTATTGGATACACGCAAATATAATCAACGTAAGGTTGATGTAATTGACTTAAAAAACAATAAATTTATCACTAAATATTTCGATGATATTGTTCTTAATTCACCAAATCTCCCAATAGAGCTTTTTGGAACTCGTGATTTTAGTATTGAACAGAAATATAAACAATTAGGAAAAACAAAATTGTATTATTTCCTTGATTTAGATAAATCAATATTAAAATCTTCCATAATAGAAGATATGTATTATATTTTACGTACATTATCAGAAGTGTATGATTATTCCATAGATATAGAATTTGCTATTAATTTTATCAAAGATAATGAATATAAAATATATATTCTCCAGTGTCGTCCATTTCAGATAAAAAGTGAAACTGAAAAAATAGAAGAACCTAAAAATATAAAGGATCAAAATATTATTTTCAAAACTAATGGACCGATCATAGGTAATGGGATTTCAAAAATGGTTGATAGATTAATATACGTAGTACCAGAATTATATGGTAAATTACCAAACCAAGAAAGAAGTAGTATTGCTAGAATAATAGGAAAACTAAATCAAAAAATGGATAAACAAGAAGATAAAATCTTTTTACTTGCAGGTCCTGGTAGGTGGGCTACATCAAGTCCTTCTTTAGGAATTCCTGTGACTTTTCGTGAAATAAATACAATATCAATTATTTGTGAGATAGCTGAAATGCATGAGAATTTGACTCCAGACGCTTCATTAGGAACTCACTTTTTCAATGATCTTGTTGAAAATGATATGCTTTACATCGCTATCGATCCTAAACATAAAGAATCTATATTAAATAAGGACCTATTGTCAAAGATGGATAATATCTTAGCTAAAATTTTACCTGAGGTTGAAAAATATGAAGATATAATAAAAGTTTTTGAATATAATAATGAATCTAATCAAGAGAAAATGAGAATATACGCTGACACCATAAATCAAACAGCTATATTATATTTTGATTTATAGGGTAGATTATTCATATAAAAAAAAATTATCAACACAGATTCCTTAAATAATTCCAAATTCCACTAGATTTTAGAATAATTATTTTCTAGAATTTTAATAAATTTCATTACAAATAGACTAATCAAGACTAATGAAATGCTATAAGTTTCATTTATGATTTAATATATATAATTTAACTTAATTATTTAGTTATTTAAGCCAATTAAATATTCATTTATTGCCTTTGCTGCTCTTCTCCCAGCACCCATTGCTGAAATTACGGTAGCTGTACCAGTAACGATATCACCTCCCGCATAAATGCTATCAACATTAGTCCTCCCATCCTCATCAGCTACAATATTACCCCATTTATTTAATTCTAATATAGGATAGGTAGAAGTTAATAATGGATTAGAATTATTTCCAATCGCATTAATTATTAAATCTGTCTTTATACGAAATTCTGAGTTCTCTATAGGGATAGGACTAGCTCTACCTGATGCATCTAGTTCTCCAAGCTTCATTTTTATAACTTCCATTTCTGTAACATTACCATAGATATTTCCAATAAATCGCAAAGGATTCGTGAGAAGCTTAAATTCAATTCCTTCTTCCTGTGCATGATGGATTTCCTCTTTCCTTGCAGGCATTTGTTCTAATGCACGCCTATATACAATAATAACTTTTTCTGCTCCAAGTCTTAATGCAGATCTAGCAGCATCCATAGCTACATTTCCCCCCCCTATGACAGTAACATATTTTCCTAAAGATACAGGAGTTTTATAATTTGGAAAGTCATATGCTTTCATTAAATTTATCCTTGTTAAATATTCATTTGCTGATATAACACCTTTTAAATTCGAGCCTGGGATATTCAAGAATATTGGAGTTCCTGCTCCTATACCAATAAATATTGCTTTATATCCCATATTAAATAAATCATCAATAGTCAAGATTTTACCTATTATCATATTATATTCTATTTTTACTCCAAGTGATTTCAGAGTATTGATTTCAGTTGCTACGATTTCCTTAGGTAATCTAAATTCAGGAATACCGTATACAAGGACACCACCACCTTTATGAAAGGCCTCATAAATTGTTATATCATAACCTTCTTTAGCAAGTTCTGCGGCACATGTAATTCCTGCAGGACCAGATCCTATAATTGCTATTTTAATATTATTTGGAGATTTACATTCAGGACAAGCATTTATTTTATTAGCTCTTTCCCAATCAGCAACATATCTTTCCAGATGCCCTATAGCTACAGGTTCGAATCTTTTACCTAGAATACATTTTCCCTCACATTGTACTTCCTGAGGACATACTCTTCCACATACAGCAGGTAATATATTATAATCTTTTATACATTCAATAGAAGCTTTTAAATTACCTTCTTTGATAAATTTAATGAATCCAGGTATGTTGATATTAACAGGACAACCCTCAACACATAAAGGTTTTTCGCACTGTAAGCATCTTTCTGCTTCTGCTTTCGCCATCTCATTAGTATAACCTAAATTAACTTCCTTGAAATTTTTATTTCTTAAATTTGGATTTTGTTCAGGCATTTTATTTCTTGGAAGATCAATGCGCCTTTTCTTTTTCTTTGTATCACTCATTTTTCTCTCCCTCTTTTATAAAAGCTTTTAACTTACAACTATGTGTTTGATATATTTGTGTTTCATCAAAGTTAAATCGATATTGTCTATGAATTAATTCGCTCCAATTTATAGAATGACCATCAAATATTGGCCCATCAACACATGCAAATTTTGTTATTTCTTTTTCATTTTCAATTAGTGAAAGTCTACATCCTCCACACATACCAGTACCATCAATCATAATAGTACTTAAAGAAACAGTTGTTGGGATATTTCCAGAGATCTTCGTTTTTTCTGAAGCATCCATCATCATATAATTACAACCAATAAAATGACATCTATCAATTTTCTTTTCTTTATTAAGTGCATAATTTATTCCAATATCTATCTTCCCTTTTAATCCTTTTGAGCCATCTGAAGTACAATAAATAATTTCATCTGAAATTTCTTCAATTTCGTTTATCAAATAGAATAAATCCTTATTTTTTCCTTCTAAAATAATGATTATTTTATTACCTGCTTCTTTTAACGCTTTTCCTATAGGGTAAATTGCAGCATTGCCATAGCAACCCCCACCTAATAATACAGTACCATAATGTTTGATTGGATACTCTTTACCCAAAGGACCAACAATACTAAAAATATAATCATTTTTTTTAAGAGAAGTTAATTCTCTTGTAGAGAACCCCTTTTCTTGATAATATATTTTTATTAATCCCTGATCGATATTCCAATCTGAAAGAGTCATTGGTAATCTCTCACTTTCTTGGTTTTTCATTATAATGACGAAGTTTCCTGGTTTTGCTTTCTTAGCTATTAAGGGAGCTTCAACAATAAGCTCAAATGTATTTGGTACTATTTCTTTATTAGATAATACTTTAAACTGAGTTTTTATTTGTTCTTGCTTTTTAATTTCATCAGCTGAATCATCTTTTAGAGACTCATTAAAATTAATTAGCTCCCTTAAATCATCTACTTGATTATAAATAGGTTCACCTCTATAAACAAAAGATCTCAGACCGAATGAATCTAAATCTTCATTAAAATAAATCTTCTGTAGATCGGGAAAATGAAATTTCAGATTCTTTTTAGTTTCTCTATTTAAATCATCATTAAAATAGAGATTCTCCAACATCAATTCTTTATAGATATCTTTTGAATTATCAAATGAAAAATCTCTTACATAATTATTTCCAAAGGTTTTTCCTAATTCACTTATAATTTGCCAATCAGGTTTAGAATATCCTTTACTATCAGCAATTTTAAGAAAATTTTGGCTTTTTAGTTCAGCATTTAAAAAAGTTCCAGAATCCTCTAAATATGTACAAGTAGGTAAAATAATATCTGCTAAATCATAATTATTAGATGAATAAATATCTTGTAATATGATAAATTCAATATTATTCAATATCTCAGGATTTTCAAATCTTTCAGTAAGGTAAAGTAATTTTATTTGATTATTTTTTATATTATTTATAATATCTTTGATAGATTTCGGTTTGATATTATATGAAATATTTTGAAATACACCTTCTTTATTTCCATAATGCCATAATGGAATTAGATCAATTTTATTATCTAAAAGAATTAATAAATTAAATAGAGTTCCTATTAAATCCTCAATATAATTATCCGATAAATTTCTGTCTAAGTCTACTAGAATTATACTTTTAGATTGTTCTGATTTTTTTATAGTACTAATAAAATCATCAATTAATCCATTCTCCTTATGATTTTTTTCATTGTATTTAAAATCTTTTATATAATTATAAAACGATTTATAATCAAAATTCGCCAATTTAAATTCATTAATACCTTCAGATAATCTTTTTGATAACTCTAATAAAAATAGAATAAGTTCTTTTTTTGAGAAGTTTATTTCATAGTCTAAAATTCTCTTTGTTATTGTTGATGATTTGATATTATTTAAATTAAGAGATATAATTTTGGATCCATTTTTTCTTGCTTTAAATAAATGATTAAACAATACAGGATGAGATTTCTGAATATTAGTATTGATTAATATTAATAATTCTGCTTTTTCAATATCTTGAATAGATCTACATAAGTAATCTTTATTTAGATTATTTTTTAATAAGTTATAATATATATCAATAGAATTATTATTAGAAATAATTGCAATATTCTCTGTTTTAATAACACTATTAGCAAATTTATTTAATAAATAAGCAGATTCATTAGATAAATTAGGTGATACCAGAAAGGCAATTTCTTTAGGATCGTATTTTTCTAAATTCTCTTTTATTTTAGAATAAATATTCTCCCAATCAGATGGAATTAATTCTCCATTTTCTTTTATTGAAGGATATTTAAGTCTATCTCTTCCATTATTAAATTGAGGAGGACAGAACCTTCCAATAACACATCCATGACCTTTATTTATTATATTTTCATTATTTGGTATTGATTCAAATAATTCTCCTTGCCTGGAGTAATAATCAAATCCACATCCAACGCTACAAAAACCACATACAGATGACTTAGCTTCTGTATTTCCTATATCCCATTTTGTATTTTTTGAACTTAATGCTCCAGTTGGACAAATATCAACACAAGAACCACAAAATTGGCAATCTGTATTAACATTTAGTAAATCAAATTCAGTTGAAATTTGAGTATTATGCCCTCGATTTATGAAATTTATAGCACCAACTCCTCTTAAATCATTACATATTCTAACGCATTTACCACATAGGATACATAAATTATAATCTTTTTCAAAAAAAGGATCATCTCTCTTGAGAGGATAATTATGATATTCTAATTCATAAGGAATCTCTTCAATACCTAAATATTCTGCAATTTTCCTGAGTTCACATGAATCTTTACTAGCACATGTAAAACATCCAAATATTCTCCCAAATTTATCAACATTATCCCGGATTTTTTCACAATTTTCTTTATTTGAACAAATTAGACATGAATATGGATGTTCACTAAGCAACAGTTCAAATATCTCTTTTCTAAAATCTAAAATTTCATCATCATTATTTTTTATTTTCATACCTTCTTGAGCAGGGGTCGTACAAGCAGGAGGATATCCCTTCATTCCTTCGATTTGTACTATACACAGACGACACCCTCCATAGGGTTCTAATCCTTTAATATAACATAGAGTGGGTATATAGATTTCAGCCTTATTAGCTGCTTCTAATATAGTTTCTCCTTCTATAAAATCTATTTCTTTATTATCTATGAATATTTTACCTTTTTTTAAATTATTATCACTCATTCTTAATCTCGTTTGTTTTTTTATATATAGCATTATAGGAACATGTACTGAAACAAACACCACATTTAATGCATAATTCCTGGGAAATAATATGAGGTTTTTTCTGTTCTCCTTCAATTGCTTTAGAGGCACAATTTATTTTACACAAACCACAACCAGTACATAATTCTTGATTTATATGATATTCGATTAAATTCTCGCAAACTAAAGCTGGACAACTCTTATTTAAAATATGAGCATCATACTCTTTTCTGAAATATTTTATAGTTGTTAAAACAGGATTTGGAGCCGTTTGACCCAAACCACAGAGACTAGTATTTTTAACTATGTTTGCTATTTTTTCCAAATCATTTAAATCCTCTAAAGTACCTTTTCCATTGGTAATTTTAGTTAATATATCTAACATTCTTTTTGTACCAATTCTACAAGGAGTGCATTTACCACATGATTCATTTTGAGTAAATTCAATAAAATATCGAGCTAGTTCTACCATACAACTATCTTCATCTAATACAATAAAACCTCCAGAACCCATGATTGATCCCAGTTCGGTTAAATGTTGATAATCTAAGGGAGTATCTAAAAATTTTTCAGGAATGCAACCCCCTGAAGGTCCCCCTGTTTGAACTGCTTTAAATTTTTTATTATTTGGAATACCCCCTCCAATATCATATATTAGTTTTCTAATAGATGACCCTAATGGTAATTCTACTAATCCTGAATTGTTAATTTTCCCTGTCAAAGCTAAAACAATTGTTCCAGGAGCATCTTTAGTTCCAATTGATCTGAACCATTCTGCACCTTTTTCAATAATTTTCGGAATTGTTGCATAAGTTTTTACATTATTGATATTAGTTGGTTTTTTCCATAATCCAGAAGTTGCCGGATAAGGAGGTTTTGGTTTTGGCATACCTCTTTTACCCATAATTGAAGCCATTAATGCCGTTTCCTCACCACAAACAAAAGCCCCTGCTCCTTTTTTTAATTTTATATCGAAATTAAACTTAGTATTAAGAATATTCTTTCCAAGAAGACCTGCTTCTTCTGCTTGATGTAAAGCAATTTCAAATCTTTTTATAGCGAGAGGATATTCTGCTCTGATATACGCATATCCTTGAGATGCACCTATTGCATATGCTCCAATAAGCATTCCTTCAATGACACTATGAGGATCACTTTCTAATATTGTCCTATCCATAAAAGCACCAGGATCGCCCTCATCTGCATTACAAATCAAATATTTAGGATTTCCAGGTGCTTGATAACAGAATTTCCATTTTTGACCAGTTAAAAATCCAGCTCCACCTCGACCCCTCAGTCCAGATCTTCTAACTTCCTCAATGACATCTAAAGGATTAAATTCTTTTATTGCTTTTTTAAATGATTCATATCCTCCCTTTGTAATATATTCATTAATATCTTCTGGATTTATTTTTCCACATTTCTCTGTAATAATGGGATATTGTTCTTTATAAAATCTAATATTGTTGATGTCTTTAATGTATTCACCACTTTCTGGATCCTTGTAAAGATATTTTTCAACAATATTGTTATTTATTAAATGATTATCAATAATTTCTTCTATTTTATTAACATTTAAATGAATATATAATATATCATCTGGTTGAATTATTAATGTAGGTCCCACTTGGCAAAACCCGTGACAACCAGTTAATTTAACATCAATAAAATCCGTTAGATTTTTCTTTTGGATAAGTTCATTTAATAAAGTATAAATACTCCCTGCATTCATAGAATTACAACCAGAACCTCGGCAAACTAAAACAGTTCTTTTTTGATAATTGAGTTCCATTTTTGATTCATACCTTACTTTTTTTTTCCAATTTCGTTAGGATTCTCTTAATTTTATTAGTCGTTAAATTTCCGTATGTTTTTCCATTTATTATACACACGGGAGAAATAGCACAACATCCAAGACATGCTACTGATTCCAAAGTATATAATTTATCTTTTGTTGTTTCTCCAGGTTTAATTTCTAAGAATCCCTCTATAAAATTGAGTATTAATGTAGATCCTTTTACGTGGCAAGCGGTCCCATCACAGCATACAATTAAATATTTACCAATTTTTTTAAATTTAAATTGTGTATAAAAAGTAGCAACTCCATAAATTTCAGCAGGAGACATTTTCAGCTTTCTTGAAAGAAAATAAATAACATTACGGGACAAGAATCCAAATAAATTTTGTACTTCCTGTAAAATTGAAATTAGATTAGTTTTATCACTGTTATAATGATTTAAAACGTCTAAAATACTACTTTTATCTTTACTTGTCAATTTATAAGCAATATCTTGAGCCAAAAAACCATGTCACTTCTATTTCTGTTTAAATTCTTAAAAGCAGAGAATAATTTTAAATTTTTGATTATCAATATATCAGATATATTGAATTATAATTATTTTTTAGAAGAAATTTGTTTATACTTTCATATTTATTAATAAAATCATAATTAAAGTATGAAAAAATTTTATGATATGGAAGATTATTTTTATTAATCATGGATAAGATAATTATTTTGGATTTTGGAGGCCAATATACCCACTTAATTGCACGGCGTGTTCGAGATTTAGGTGTATATTCTGAAATATTCCCTTTTGATATAGAAATTGAAAAACTAAAAAAAAAAAATCCAAAGGGTATAATATTATCTGGTGGTCCGAATAGTGTATATGATGTTAATAGTCCAAAATTATCAGATAGTTTTTTTCAATATACTATTACAGAAAAAATACCCGTTTTAGGTATTTGTTATGGTTTTCACTTAATTATTTATCAATTAGGTGGAAATATAGAAGCTCATCATCATAAGGAATATGGTATTACTGAATTAGATATATCTACAAACTTATCAAACCTTTTAAAGGGTTTAAATAAAAGCGAAACAGTGTGGATGTCACATGGAGATCAAGTAATTGAAATGCCTAATGACTTTCAAATAATAGCTTCTACAAAAACAAGCCCAAATGCAGCTTATAAAAATGATAATAAATTATTATATGGAGTCCAATTTCATCCTGAAGTAAAACATACACCTAAAGGAGATTTAATTCTTAATAATTTTATTTCTGATATTGCAGGAGCTAAAAAAGAATGGAAATTAGAAAATTGGATAGGACAGGCAATAGAGGATATCAGGACCATTATTGGACAAAAGAATAAAGTGATATTAGGACTAAGCGGAGGTGTTGATTCTTCTGTTACTGCAATTTTATTACATAAAGCAATTGGTGAAAGATTACATTGTATATTTGTTAATAATGGATTATTACGTAAAAATGAAGAGATTGAAGTAAAAAAAACATTTAAAGAAAAATTAGGATTTAAAAACTTTCATTATATTGATGCTGAACGCATTTTTTTAGAAAAACTAGAAAATATTAAAGATCCTGAAGAAAAACGTAAAATAATTGGACATGAATTTATCAATGTTTTTGAAAAAAAAACATTTGAATTAGAAGAGAAGTATCCTGATATTGAATATCTTGCTCAAGGGACTATTTATCCAGACCGAGTCGAAACAGCAACAACAAGTAAATCAGCTGCTAAGATAAAATCTCATCATAATTTAACTCTACCTGAAGATATGAAACTAATAATAATAGAACCACTCAAAGATTTATATAAAGATGAGGTTAGACGTATAGGATTACAATTGGGACTTCCAAAGGAAATAATAAACCGTCATCCATTTCCTGGTCCTGGATTAGCTGTCAGAATTATTGGTGCTATTAATAAAGAAAGATTAAATATTCTAAGAGATGCTGATTCAATTTTAATAGAGGAAATAAAGAAAGCAGGAATTTATGATGACTTATGGCAAGCTTTTTGTGTTTTTTTACCCCTTAAAACAGTGGGTATTATGGGAGATTTTAGGACATATGAGTTTTTATGTGCAATAAGGATTGTTGAATCTATGGATGCAATGACAGCTAACTTTGCAAAATTAAATTGGGATTTATTGGAAAAAATTAGCTCAAGGATTATTAATGAAGTTAAGGGAATAAATAGAGTCGTTTATGATATATCAAATAAACCCCCAAGTACTATTGAATTTGAGTAATAAAAAATTAAAAATCTCTTAAATAAAAATAATAAAACTTTAGAAAAAAAAGAGGATGTAAAATTTACATCCATGTAACTCCGTAATCTTCACTAACTAAGCCAATTCCAAATTTAATATGATATTTATCCATAGAAATATATGCCATGGTAGCTGGTTCAAAATCAGAAACATATGGTCTATTTATAGTAGCGTCAGTACCATCGTTATATTGTAAAATATCAATTATTTCACCTGTAGAAAGCTTTCCATCGTCATTATATTCAGCAGTAGCTAATTCCTCAGCTTTAACTTGTCGAGCGAAAGAATAAGTTGGATCAATTAAGAAAGCAAAGAAATCAGGTCGTAAATAAGTATTAGTTCTTACTGCGAATGAATCAATTTCTTGAATATCAACATTTTCAGGTAAATATGGACTTACTGGAATAGTATGAACAGCGACACCATTACCTCTCCTATCAGTAATAATATAATTATAACCTGCAGGAAAGCTAGAAAGCATAATATCTAGGAATTCCTCTGCTGTTCTTGTAGTTTCAAAAGCCATCATCGATTTTATTGATGTAGGAGTACCGAAATCACCAAGAAGTATAGTCTGAAGAAGATTTGTAACGATCATGACATCATAATGATTTTTACCAATAGGATAGCAAAAAGCGCCTTGCCAAAGTCCAAAAGCAGTGGATGGGTGTCGACCTAATAAGGTATATTTTACAAAAGCAAGAGTAGGTGGCATAACACCCCATAAATCGAAGGTTTGTCCAATCACTTGATTGGAGCCTAAAGCTGAACATCCTGCTATTTGTTCTGCGGGGGTTTGTGTTGCTGCTTGAACCATCATAGGGAGTAAAATTCCATAATAGACATCCATATATGTAACTTGAAACATTACTTCAATATAAGTAAGTCCCGTGGCATCTGAGACACCTTGAATAAAAGACTTATATTCATCAGGAATCGAAGCATCATAGAAGTTCATGAGATAAGTTACTTCATCAATAGAAATACCACTCATATCAGCTATACCCTTTAAAATAGTATCAAAGGTTAAAAGTTGTACTATAAGTTTTTGACCCATTTGTAAGCCTAATTGGTAATGATCTGTAGCAATAACTCTTAGATATTGTTGTGAACCACTTTCTTCCCACCAAGAAACTCCAAATTCGAAATCACAGTTTCCACATGCAGATCCTGTATTAATTGGCATTAATGAAAATGTACTGGTTGAAAATAAAACTAATACCAATAGTAAAACTGGTGTTTTTTTTTTCATATAAATCACGTGATTTTATAAAATAAATTGGTTATGATATTAATCTTCGTTTTTCTCTTATTTAAAGATTTATGAATATAAGTTTGTTTTATAGAAGTTTTAAAAGAAAAAATAAAAAAAATATTAAATAAAAATGTAGTAGTTAGTAATTTCCAGAATATATTTCTTTCTTTACTAACTCTAAGTCTAAATCTTCTTGAGATTTTATACCTAAATCCCAATGATTACATACGTCAATAGATCGTTGTGAAATACAAGCAATATCATCTCGGGTTAAAAGATTTAATTTAAATTTCCTAACACCTGCGAGTAGTTGTTTTAATCCAGTTCCAAGTTTACTCATAAAATAAGTATATACACCTAAAGCAGCAGGAGGGATCACTTTATCACTGAATTTTCTATTTAATTGATCATATTCTACAAAGGCTTCTGCTAAAGTGAGAGTTTCTGGATCTTTATCTTTTTGAAAACCTAATGAACTAAGCATTCCTCGAGACATTGATTTTTCATTAATCCATTTACCAACATTTTTTGCTTTCATAGCAGCTGTTATTGGAGCACGAGCCATTGCGATACAAGTAACATATGGAGCACCCATTGCTAATGATTTAAATATTTGAGTCTCATTAGATAGCCCACCAGCAATTGCTACTGTTGGGATTTTTGCATTGGGAGTTTTTTTCTTTATCATATCTAAACATCCTACTGTCAAAGCTTGTAAATAAGTAGTGGGTATTGATCCTTCATTCATCATACTTACAGGACTCATTCCAGTACCCCCACCAGCCCCATCCAATGTTAAACCATCTACCTTACCCTCTACAGCTAATCTAATAATCCAAGCAGTCGCAGCAGGTCGATAAGCTCCAGTTTTTATAAATAAATTCTTAGCTCCAGCAGATCTTAATTGGTCAATTTCTTCTAAAACTTCTTCTGTTGATGATAAACCTACACGACTATGTCTCTCAAAATCTGGAATTAGTCCGGCATTCCATTCTTCTATTACAGACGGATTTGAAGGATCAGGTATAACTAAATATCCTCTACTTTGTAATAATTGAGCTCTCTCTAAAGTACTAAGTCTCACTTCTCCCCCAATTGCTTTTGCTCCTTGACCAAATTTAATCTCCAAGGAAGTACAATCTAATTTAGATAAAACATAATCAAAAACACCTAATCGAGTATCTTCAACATTTTTTTGAATAATAATATCCCCGTGGGTACCATCCCAAAATTCCCTGTATGCTTCTACTCTATATTTCATATCCTCAGTATCAATAACTTTTGGATATTTTTCACTTGAATTAAATTTTGCATTTGAATCCATTCCAACTACATTTTCACCGACAGTTATACTAGCACCTGCAAGTGCAGCACCCATAGCTAATCCATCCCAGTTTCTTTTAGCTACATATGTACTACCAAGACCAGCGATTACAAGTGGAACTTTTTGTGGTATATTTCCCCACATTGTTGAAATATCTACGTTTGGAAAGATTACAGTATCTTCATCAACTTTATCAAGGCCTTTTGCTCCTCTAACCTCAAATTGTATTTGAAAATCTCCATAAGAAAAACCAAAATCTTTTGGAGTCCCTGCTGTAGAATTCCCAAAGTATTCTCTCATAGGATAAAGTACTTCACGACCTCTAAGGGCACTTTTACTAACCTCACAAAATACAGGACAATCATATGTACATATTGGACATAAACCCGATTCACATGAATCTTCTACTCGAGTTCTTGTACCTATCATTGAAGATCTGTGAGTTACCATTGAAAATTTTGTCATTATTCTTTACCTAATTTTAATTATTATAATTTAATGGGTTTTTAATTATCATAGCTCATAATTTGCAGTATTTTTAAAGGTCTTCTCATAAAAGTTCATACAAATTATGAATTATTTAATTATAAAAATTAACCATTATAATATATATTATTAGTTAAACAAATATATGGGGTATATTTAATATATTGAATATAGCCAATAAAATATCCTTTTTTTAGTAAATTAACCTGTTTTCTTATTAAATAAAACTATCATCTGAGCATTTAGAAGCAGAAAAAAAGATATTTTATAATTTTTAAAAAAAAAAGAGTTATTTATTAAATATAACTAATTATATTGTTATATTCCATTTAAATTTACTTTTTAGCGAAAAATAATAATAATTATGAATAAATCATAAACTTTATATATTTTATAATTATATAACTATTAAGCATGAATATATCCCAGATATAATAAATATAACTATAATTATTATCAATATTATTTGGTGTTAAATATAATTCAACAAAAAGTAACGTTATTTCCTGGATGTGTTATTAGTTATAGGCTCCCTTTTATTGAAGTTTCAATTAGAAAAATATTAGAATTTTTTGGAATTAATATTTCAGATCCTAATCCTCATTTTTCATGTTGTCCTGAACCAAATGGTATAAAAAATTCAAATGAGCTTATTTATTCAATAACTGCATCAAGAAACCTAGCATTAGCAGAGAAAGAAGAAGAAAGTATTCTAACTCCATGTAATGGTTGTTTTGAGACCTTAAAAGGTATTAGAAGTGAAATAAAAGCAAATCCCAATTTTCGTGATGAAATGAATAAATATCTTGGAGATATTGATTTAAATGTCTCTGGTAAAATTGATGTATTTCATTTAGTTGAATTTTTTCATAAATTAGGAAAACATACAATAAAAGATAATATACAATATCCTTTAAATGGATTGAGGGTAGCTGTTCATTATGGATGTCATTTCCTTCGTCCGAGTAATAAGATTCAAATGGATGATCCTATGGAGCCCCATATATTTGATTCTTTAATTGAAGATTTAGGAGCTAAAAGTATAGAATATGATAGAAAAATGGATTGTTGTGGAGGAAGTCTAGAAAGAGCAGGAAATCCCGATTCTGCTTTGGAGATGATTCAAAATAAATTGGAAGCAATGAAAGAATATAGAATAGATTGCATTGTGGTAGGGTGCCCACAATGTTTTATTCAATTTGATCACCTTCAACAAGAATTAAAGAAAATTGATTATAATTATGATATTCCTGTATTATATTATTCTGAATTGTTATGTATAGCTTTGGGAATTGAAATAAAAGATATTATTAAAAAGTTTCACAGGACTCCAGTTGATATCATTTTTAAAAAAATAGATTCTATCCATAGAAGAAATGATGAGATTAAAGATTATTTTGATATAGAGTTTTTAAAAAAATGTAAAGCATGTGGAGCATGCAATAATGATTGTCCTGTTGCAAAAATTACTAGTTTTGATCCAAATAAAATAGTGGGTGATATTTTAGATGGAAAAATTGAACAGATTATAAAAGATCCAAGCATTTGGATGTGTTTAGACTGCTATGTTTGTTATGAATTATGTCCATCTAAAATAGGATTAGTAGAAATATTTACTATTCTTCGTAATCTCGCAAAAGAAAGAGGATTTATTGTAAAAGGATTTGAACGCGAATTTGAATCATTTAGAAAAATGGGAACTGTTGCAATGTTTTCAAAATCAGCTCGAAAAAGGGTTGGTCTTGATTCAAATAAACCGCAACTTGATGATTTATTAAAATTATTAAAAAAAATTAAAGAGGAAAGTCAAACATGAAATGGGAGAATTATACAAGTCTACCTGAAATTTTTCGAAATCAGAGGATATTTGATGGATGTGGTATTTCTGGATATCTTAACATTGATGGAAAACGTGATAGTGGATCTAAAGTAATTGATATGTTATGTATCCTACATGATAGAGAAAATGGATTAGGAGCTGGTTTTGCTGGTTATGGAATATATCCAAATTATAAAGATTATTATGCACTTCATTTTTTATTTGATACTGAGCAAATTAAAGAAAAAGTCTTATCTCATCTTGAGAAAATAGGTTATATTATTCATTCAGAACCTATCCCTACAAAAACACCTAGTAATATTGATAATCCTCCAATTATTTGGAGAGTTTTTTATGAACCAAAACAGATGAAAAGTATTTCTAACGATGAACAAATAGTAAATTTAGTAATGCAAATAAATGAACATTTTAATGGAGCATTTATAATGTCTTCTGGAAAAAATATGGGAGTATTCAAAGGAAATGGATGGTCTCATGAAATCGCAGAATTTTATAATATAAAAGATTATAAAGCACATATGTGGCTTGCTCATAGTAGATTTCCAACAAATACCCCAGGATGGTGGGGCGGAGCACATCCATTTAATTTATTGGGTACATCAGTGGTACATAATGGTGAAATAACATCTTATGGTACAAATAAAAGATATCTAGAATCCTTTGGATATAAATGCACATTATTTACGGATACTGAAGTTATTGCATATTTATTTGATTTATTAGTTAGAAGACATAAATTACCATTACCAATAGCAAATTTAGCGTTAGCTCCACCATTATTTGATGAAATTAAAAAGATGGATAAAAAATATCAGATTGCATTAAAAAATATTAGAGCAACGTATCGATCAGCGATGCTAAATGGTCCATTTTCAGTCGTTATAGGATATAACGACCCCACTTCAACTATGATTGGATTATCAGATAGAAAGAAATTAAGACCATTAGTCGCTGCTGCATCTGAAGATGAAAACACCATTTACCTAAGTAGTGAGGAGGCTAGTTTCAAGAGACTTATGCTTAATGAAGAATTTAAATATGAATTTAGTGAGATCTGGCATCCAAAAAGTGGTACAGCAATTATCGCACGTGTAGGGGAAGGTTTATTATATAATGGTTTGGAAAAACCTTTAGAAAAAATACAATTATCTGTTATGGGGGTTTAAAATGTCATTACAGCATATAAGTCCAACTTATTTCAGGGTTAAAATTGATAGAGATTATTGTAAGAAATGCAAAAGATGTGTTTCTCACTGCTCATATGGAGCACTTTCATTTAATGGCGAGAAAATTATAGCAGATGATTCAAAATGTGTTGCTTGCCAGCGCTGTGTTTCAATGTGTCCAGGTAAAGCTATTCGAGTTGTTAAAGATGAATCTTATTTACCTCAACATGGAAATTACACCCAACGAATCCGAAATATTATATGGGCACAATCAGGGAATGGAGGTGTTTTATTGAGTGCTACTGGGAATGATAGACCAATAAGATCAATATTTGATGATCTACTTTTAGATGCCTGTCAAGTTACGAATCCAAGTATTGATCCATTGAGAGAAACAATTGAAACAAAAATATTTTTTGGTCGAAAACCTCAACAACTTGACTTTTCTGTCGATCCTAAAGATCCTAATAAGGTGTCTCTCAAAACGGAATTTTTACCACATTTTGAAATAGATATGCCATTGATGATCGGACATATGAGTCTTGGTTCCATTAGCTATAATGCGTGTATGGCAATATATCAAGCAGTAAATGAATTAAATGTGTTAGCAGGTTCTGGGGAGGGTGGTTTACATCCCGATTTTTATGAGTATGGAAAAAACATCATTACAGAAGTCGCATCTGGCAGATTTGGTGTAGATATTAAATATTTACAAAATACTGCAGGATTAGAGATTAAAATAGGACAAGGAGCAAAACCAGGTCATGGGGGACATCTACCAGGAGAAAAAGTGAATTCCCTTATATCCCAAACAAGAATGATTCCCAAAGGATCTGATGCTTTAAGTCCATATCCACATCATGATATCTATTCTATTGAGGACCTTGCTCAATTAATAGCCGCTCTTAAAGAAGCAACTAGGTATAAAGTTCCCATCGGTGTGAAAATCGCTGCTGTACATAACAGTGCTCCAATAGCAGTAGGAATTGTGAGAGGCGGAGCCGATTTTCTTACCTTAGATGGCTTTAGAGGAGGTACTGGCGCAGCTCCAAGAATTATCAGAGATCATGCAGGAATACCAATCGAATTGGCAATCGCATCAGTTGATCAACGATTACGTCAAGAAGGATTAAGAGACCAAATAACTCTTGTAGCAGGAGGATCAATTCGATATTCTGCGGACTTGATTAAAGCAATAGCATTAGGTGCAGATGTGGGGATGGTTGGAATGCCTGTTCTAATTGCTATGGGCTGTAGAGTATGTCAACAATGCTTTAGGGGGCTCTGTAGTTGGGGTATCGCCAGTCAAAGAGAGTATCTGGTTAAAAGACTTGACATTGATGTAGCTAGAAATCGAATCATCAATCTTTTTCATTCATGGAATGAAGAATTAAAAGAAGTGCTTGGTGCTATGGGTATTGATTCTGTTGAGTCTCTACGTTCAAATAGGGATCGTTTACGTTATATTGGTCCAAATCCAAGAATAGCTGAAATTTTAAATGTAAAACATGCAGGTGAATAAAAAATGGTTGAAAATACAATACAAAAGGGAAAAACTATTCAAAATAATAAGATAATTAATATAAATAGCGCTCCTAATGGAGAACCAATTGAATATAAAACATTAAATGAACAAATCCATGAAGCTGTAAATTCAGGATACAAAAAAATTATCTTAAACGATGTTTGTGGTCAGAGATTCATTGGTGCTTCACTTCAAGGAGATCTAGAATTTGAAATAAATGGTGTACCTGGTAATGATTTAGGCATTTTTATGGATGGTCCTAAAATAACCGTGAATGGAAGTTGTGAAGATCAAGCTGGAAATACAATGAATGATGGAACTATTATAATTCATGGAGATGGAGGAGATGTCATTGGATTATCCGCTAGAGGTGGAAAAATTTATATAAAAAAAGATGTTGGATATAGAGTTGGAATCCATATTAAAGAATATGAAAGAAAACATCCGGTGATAATTGTTGGGGGGATAGCTAGAGATTTCTTAGGAGAATACATGGCTGGAGGTCTTATTATAATTCTTGGTCTGAAATTCCTTCCTGATGGTAATATTATTGAAAATGAAAGTTCCATATGTGGAAATGAATTGGGTACAGGGATACATAGAGGGAAAATCTTTTTAAGAACTGAAGAGGATTTAGAGGATAAATTAGGAGTTGGAGCTAAGCTTTTTGAACCATGTGAGGAGGATTTAAAACAAGTGGAATCATATTTAAAAGAATTCTGTGAGATTTTTAATATTCCCTATGAGTTAATAGGAAAAAAACCATTTAAAGTAATAAAACCAATTTCTAAAAGACCTTTTGGTGGAAATTATTGTGGTCAGATAATATAAATTAGATTCCCACCTCGATAGGAGATTTTCCATCTTTAATAAGTCTAGACCTAAGTAATACTAATCTTGAATCAATTCCAGTAAGACCGATAAAGATTCATCAACACATAAAGATTATAAAATTCATGTTTGAACAGAGTAGAAAGGTAGAAGTAAAAAAAATTAAGCATCAACTTATTATCTTATTCTACGACTCTCATAAAAAGGTATTTATATGTCTTAATTATCCAAAAATCATGTGTACGACAGGAGAAATTATTTTCATTGGAAAAGGACCGCCTAAAAATAGCAATTGTCTATAAAAATATTGAAAATTTCATATTAAAAAAAATATAGAAGGTTTTAAGGGAATTTTTTATTTATAAGAATTTATATATAATTGTAATATAATTATAATTTCGTGATAATTTATGAAGGGTAAAAATGGCATTTTCAAACTAAAGATTAATAAACAATCAAATAGTTTCTTTAAAAAGACCTACTATGTTATGATTATTATTCTAAATTTTGAAGGAGAGGAGTTAAGAACCATAGTAAATATAATTCATCAAATCACAAGAATTAATAAAAAGACTTGCTATAATATTGTAAAAGATTTAAGAACCAACAAGTTAGTGAAAGAAAATGATGAATTGGGAAAGAGAATCCTAACGGTTCCAGAGTCTGCAAAACAGAGATTATATGATTTTATATTACCCATAATACCTCTAATATATAGGCATACACTTTCAGAAATATTTAAGAGGAGGTCGAATAAAATTAATTACAATGAGTCTCTGAATATTTTAGATAAATATAACAATGAAGTAAAGATTCTCTTAAAAGATATCTTTAGGGAAGAATATTCTGATTTACCCAGAGATTTTTCTGAGAAATTTTATCAAAAATTTGAAGAAAAACTTCAATCTCATCTCGAAGAGAAGGTTGCAGAATCAGTATTGTATTAAAGAACATAAATCAAGGATTGTGTGAGATTAATTATAGAGCAAATATTTAGAACTTTTGGATATTTAGGTCAAATGCTTACGGTATTTTTCTATATATTCATAAGCTATAAAATTATTAAGAAAAATTTTAATAATTATACTAAATTTCTCATTGGATATCTATTAGTTCAAACTGCTGGGTATTTACTTTTATCTATTACAGCACCATTTCGTAAAGTTATGAACCAAGATATTTTTTATATTATATATGTAATCTCTCTTTATTTTATCCTTATTTCATTTATTTTCCTTTATCAATTCTTTTACCGTTTTAAAAATATAAACCAAAAAAAGAAGTTTAAAATATTCTTTGCTATATGTCTAATTCTGGGATCACTTGGCATAATTCTTATATTTACATTTTTCCCTATAACAATCATAGAAGGTACTGCTCGTTATTCATGGATAATGTTCTATTTATTAATACTAGTTGATCCAGGATTCATATTTATGCTGATTTTATTTGATTCATATAAAATACATAAAAAGTTTAAAGATAAGAAACTCAAAAAAAAGATAAAATTCCTATCTCTGGGAATAATTTTTACCTTTATAGAACATTATGGTCAAGCATTATATAATACTTGCCTAAATTGTGAGATATTTAATATTTTATTTCCTTTTTTTTCATTTGTGTTAATAATTCCAATCTTCTTTTTATTTTTAAATATTTCAATAAGAATTAAATTTGATGAGTGAAAACTATTTTATTTTAACTTATACTCTAATACTATATGCCTTCTCCCTCTCCACGCAGAATAATATTTTACTAGAAAGCCACTCATTCGCTCATTTTCAGCGCTAACAAAAGCTGAGGCATAATAAGGTCTGTCTTCATCTTTTAAATTTAAGTAATATGCCATTAATTCAGAATTGATAAATTTAATTATACCATAACCCTGATATTTTTTATCTATTACTATTTGTTCAATATTAATATAGTGAAAATTAAATGGATTAGGGGCTAGAAATCCACATGATATAACTTCTTTTGAGGATTTGAGGAATGTAATTCCCCCTAACTTATATGGCAAATCCCAATTAAATAAATGCTTTAAAATAGTTAATGCATTAATTGAAACATTTGGTGTTATTTGAGAATACTCTGGCATGGCTTCTGCATGGAGATTCACAAACTTATCCTTATATTTTAAAAGTCCTTCATTATTAACCATAAGGAAATCATACATTTCTTGGTATTCTTTGATATTTTTTATATTTAGCTTTTGCAATTTAAATACATAAGTATCTAAAATAAATTTCTCATCAAAACCATTTTTGTTATAAAGTTCTAAATAAATTGGAGAATCAACAGATCGAGCTATTAATGTGGAGGTATCACTTCCCTCAACCATAAAACCATATCCAAAAATAATTGTCGGAATATTAACTGGACCTCGAATTGCTGTGTAGTTATGCTCTTTAGCGTAAGAGATTATAGTATCTATTAATTTTTGAATCTTTTTCCTATCATCATCATATATCTTAAAAAAGCCAAAATATAAAATAGATTCATAGCTATAGAGTAAACTTATTCCTACAATACAACTTTTGCTGAAAAGGACATTATTTTCATTTTTTTCCTTTAGAAGGATTGCTTTTACTCCATAATTTTTCAATGCGAATAATGTTGGTTCTTTAAACTCAGGGAGTATTGGAATACTTGTTCCTAATTGCAAATGATTATATATTTTTTCTATTGATTCTTCAATGACAATATCTTCCATCTATTAATTAGTATGGACTCCTTGATATAAAAATATTAATATTTAATTTGTATTTTTATTTAATAAACTTTATAATAGAATAGTTTTACTTTATAATAAATAAAGAAGAATTAAAGGTCAATTCAATGGATTTGACTCGATATTTCATAGTTCTAATTCCCCAAACAATTATCACATTATTTTTTCTTATTATTGTATATAAGATCCTAAAAAGAAGAAAAGACAGTACAGCAATATCATTAAGCTTATTCTATATTTCACTCATTATTGCCTTTTTATTGAATATCTTTGCAATTACATTAGTCTCATATGATAGTAGATTTATGAGTCTTATAGAATCCTTATATTTTTTGTTGACTTTTATGATATTATTTAGTATAATATTTCTGGTTATTTTTATAAGTGACCTTTATTTTATAGCATCAATATTTAATTCAAAAAGGAAGATATCAATTATCATAGTATATGGTCTCTCTTCATTTGTTATTTTATCTATTCCAAAGGGTATAATGCTCTTACATGAGGGATTAGCAATTAAATACAGCAATTTATTATTTATTTTGCTGTACTTCTTTATTAGCTTTATAGGTTTTATTCCCTCTATGATAATGACAATAAGAATTGCAAA
>CAZGJX010000047.1:0-29301 GCA_964525635.1 uncultured archaeon | reverse complement strand
ATAAGATTTATTCGAAGAGAGGAGGTGAAGCTTAATAATTATAGGACACTAAGTATGATTCAAATGGTACATTATTATTAAATAAGACTTGGGGGAGTTCCAACAACGATAGAGGATATGGTATTACTATAGATGATTTTAACAATATTTATATTACAGGATATACTCAGAGTTATGGTACTGGTATTGATCAAGATGGTTATCTATATTTACTTAAATTAGATAATTCATTAAATTTAATATGGAATAAAAAATGGGATAATGCTACATCCGAAGGTAGAGATATTGCATTAGATAATTCAGGAAATATTTATATCATTGGATTTACTAAAGGTGATGAGACCTATATTGATGATATTCTACTTTTGCTTAGATTTGGTCCAGATAATGATGGTGATGGTATTTCAGATTGGAATGAGAAAAATATATACTATACAAATTCATACGATTTTGATTCTGATGATGATCTAATGCCAGATGGATGGGAAATAATAAATAAATTAAATCCTCTTATAAATGATGCTAATAATGATACGGATAATGATCATCTTACTAATTTAGTGGAATATATACATCAAACAGATCCAAATAATTATGATTCGGATAATGATGGATTTTCTGATGGAATTGAAATAAATTCCGGGACAGATCCTAATGATCCAAATGATTTTCCTAATGAAAAACCTCATGAAAATGGTACTATTTTAGGATATAATATATTGATAATTCTAAGTATAGTGGGAATTTCCTTGATCACTTTATCTTTAAAAATGAAAACCACTAAAATCTAAAATAAAAAATTAATGTTCTCTTTTAATAATCTAACTTTTTCACGTTATTTTATATGCAGTTGTTTCATTATGATAAATTTATAAGTTCAAAATAAGGTTTTAGAATAATTTTGTTTGATATTGTAAATATTATAATTTATCAACCAATCTAAAATAAAGAATTCTGTATTATAATATTACATTAAAAAAAGAAATTAAAGTTTAAATCCACAATAAATACAATAGGTCCAATCTTTATTTTCATAACCACATTTAGAACAAATCTTAATCTTTTTAATATCTGTGGTTTTTTCAGTACTCTGAGGAGGTTTAGGGGGTATTTCCTTTGTGGAATCCTCTGGTTGCACACTTTCCTGATTAATGGGGACTCTTGAGCCAGAAGAATCTATTCTATAAGGAATTATGTAAGGACCAGGCGCATAAAAAAAGAGTCTATATAAAAAATTTGGTCTATTTCTGCTTGATCTACTACTCCCAAAACTAAGACCACTTAGATCACCATCTCCAAAAATAGCTAACACTATTATAGCAATGATTCCAATAATGATTCCTACAAGTAACAAAGATAATAGGAATACTATTGATACTCGAATCGAAAATAACATCCACGTCTTAGCTTTATAATCTTTACAGATCCTTGCACTATAGGTGGTAATTAAAACCAAAACATAAAAAGATAATAGAGGAGAAATAATAAAATAATAAAGATTATCATCTAATTTAAAGAATACATTAAACAGAATCACTGGTACAGCTGTAAAGATAAAAGATAAAATAACCTGAAATACACGAGCATCTTTTGAATAATAAAACCTACCTAAAATGCCCGTCATGAATAAAATGACTGTAAAGGGGATGATACCTACGCAAAAAATAATATAAAGAAATCCCGAGAATCTCATGAAATAAAGTAATGCTGTTGGTACAATACCTGCAGCAAATGAAAGTACTAAATATAAGATAAATGCCGAAGTATTATACTCCTTAATGGATAAATATAGAGCGAGAAAGAATAATAATATCGTAGAGAAGATTCCAATGAGGTAAAACATTGGAGGTTTTATAAAAGTAAACATTAATTCAAATTCTACCAAAAAACCAAACAAATAGCATGAAAATGTCCAAACAGCACAACTTAGAAAGAGAACTGGTATAATTCTTGTCACGAGAAGCCTTCTATCATACTTATTCAATTTAGATTTGATTTTTGACTCTGTCATTTTTCCAAATTTTTAAGCTAATATTTATATATTTATTGGGAGAATTATTAAGACTTTCTATCAAAATTCCCTTTTTTTTTAGGTTAGAGTATTTTTTCAAAAAGTTGAAGAACGTATAAAAGAATTAGAGGAACGATTAGTAAATACCATTCCAAATACAAAAAAGAAAAAAAATGAAAGAAAATCAAAAAATTTTATAAAAAAATAGGAAAAATAAGATTAAATTTCTTTATTTAACTAAATTTACAATAGCATCCTCAATTGAAGAATATCCTAGTTCATTGGTCAATCTAGAAATCATAGTTCTTGCATGTTTTTTATGAATAGGAGCAAAAGCTAGTTCTATTCCTGAATAATCTGATAAATATCGTAATCCTATTTCAAGAGCTCGTTTTTTATTTCCAAGTTTCTCATTGCAAAACATTGCTCGATAGGTTACCTTATCGGTATATGCTCTTATATTTACAAATAATAATCCTTCAAGTGCGATATCATACCAATATAAAGCGTTCTTCCAGTCCTGATGGCGATCATAGAAACCTGCAAGAGCTTCAGGAATGGGTGGTAGTGTTGCTTCAGTGACCTTTCCTTCTGTTTCTTTTAATGAAGATTTTACAGCAAATTCAGCAAGTTCTAAATTATCTCCAGCTTCTGCGAGTTGAGCTAAATTTGAATATATTAATTGACGATAAGATAGCTTAAAAGCTTCTATTTCATCAATAATTGGATTATATATATCACGGATTTTTTTATAAACATTTGAAGGAAATTTATATGTAAGATAATCTGCTTCTTGTGAAGTAAAAGCTTTATTTTCCTCAACAAATTCTCGTTTCATTAACTGCATCCAAATAGCAGCTATTCCCAATTCTAGTTTTGCTATAACATTTTTTTCACATTTAAGGGAAGAACAGCGTTTAAATATATCTTCAAATTGCTCTCTAATAATTTTATCAATTTCCTCCATAGTAGAAAAATCATCTATCTTAGTATCAATGAGTATATGGATCTTTTCAATATCTCCATCAGGAAGTAGCTTACTTGTCTCTTTAAGTATTTCTCTCCCAGATAAATAAAGTATTGAAAGAATTAAAGCATCTATACCCTCTTCAAAATTTTCTTTTTCTATATTAAGAACAGAATCAATGAGAAGTTTCAATATTGGACGTATATCAAAAACTCCCTTTTGTCGTTTTTCTTCTGGTGTGACTTTTTCTTCTTTTTTCACCATAATTTCTTTTACCTTCTCTTGATAATCAGCATATTGAAGTTCTCCACTATTTAATTTTTGCATTAGGTCCATTATTTGTTGATTATAATCCATTTGAAGATCTACATTTTGCTTTGTTTCTTTCCATCCATCATTCAAATAATTCTGCCATTCTTTACTATAATTTTGTATATCTGTTAGTGTGAGACCTAAAATATATGGTAAAGGCATTCTTTCAATCCATGTATTTAACCATATTCTACGTCTCTCTGTTGATTTATCAAATTCATAATCTGACTCTTCTTTATTTAAAGTCGTGAGGTTTGTATTATCAATACTCATTTTATTAATTGTCTCAATTAATGTTCTTGGTAGTTCTCCCTTAGTGAATCTAAAAGATTCTATTGGAATAATTTCATTTAATGGGGGGCCTTCATTTTCTCCAGGTCGAATATTCCAAATAATTCCTGTAATAACAGGAGAAGTTTTTTTCCAAAAATTTCTATAATTATTATGGAGATAATCCCAACCAGAATAACCAAGGAAAAGGCATTCATATTTACTCATTAAATGTCTAAAAACCTCCGCTTTAGGTATCGAAAATCCCTTTGATGTTTTATATTGACTAGCAATAGATACTATCGTATCAGGACGTTCAACAGTGCCATGTATTTTAAGAAGAGTATTTTCTGGAAAATTTGAATCCTTATAATCACTGAATTCTCTATTCGTAACAACTAAATTATAGATCACTCCCTCACTTTCAAGAGCCTCTTCGAGATAACGATCAAAATTGGTTGTTATTATTGAGTGAATCATTTTATTTTTCATAAGACGAGCAAGGGCTATATGAGCCATATTGGCATGCCCCTCTTGTAAAACACTAAATACTTCATAAAATCTATCGCCTAATATTGCCGAATAATTCTCGAATATTTCCTCAGGTTGACGATTAATTTTAAAATCAAGATCTCCCATATCCTTTATCTCTTTTAATTTTGAAACTTTTGCAAAGAATGAACCTAGTAATTCCTGAGTTAATGTCCACCATGAAGGAGCACACGTAGGAGCAGGTATTGATAAGCCTGCGCCTACAAATACAATAATAGGATTCTCTAGGGATTTAATTAATTCATCTTCTGTAGAACCTTTAATATCATAAGGAATCAGCTTTGACAATTTTATTCTACTCCTTTTTTGTTGAATTTTCAATAATAATGATATTTCATTGATATTAATTTATTTATTTTGCTGCGATTTTAATAAAAGTAGATTAAATCTTCTAGGGATTTTAAAATAAAATTTTTTATAAAAAATGATAGATTTTTTAAATGTCATTTCTATATTATTAATGACAAAAATAAAAATGATTTTTATATGACAGAAAAAGTGATTCAGAAAGTCTCTTCAAATGGAAGGATTGTTATTCCAAAGGAATGGAGAGATAAACTTGATATTGATGATACTAGTTTGGTAGAATTAGAATTAAATGATGAGAAGCATATTATCATAAAGAAAAAGAAACATCCTTTAGAAATTAAAGATGTGCTTTTTGAAGATGCAACTCCATTTACGGATGAAGAACTAGAAGAAGCAAAAAAAGCGTTATTTCCAAATAATAAATAATCTTGTATGATTTGATATGAGTGAAAAAGCTATTATTGATGCTCAAGTCTTATTTTACTTCCACTATACCTATTCAAAAGTTCCAAAATTACTTCAAACTCTAAAGCAGAATGTTATAGAAGGAAAAATTACAATCATTATTCCAACTATTGCTATTTCAGAATTATTATGGAAAATGAGGAAGATAGATAAAATTGATGCTGTTAAGGAAGCTATTAAAAGATGGGAAGTATCTGAAAATATAATAATTGATAATTTTGATTTGGAAATCCTTAAACTTATGTTGGAGAATAATCAAAGTCACGAACTTCATGATGAAATTATAGCTATGACTTGTAAAAAATATGGAACTAAAATAATATATTCTACAGATATAAAATTTAAAGAAATCTTTAAATTGAATCTAAAAAGCTGGAAATAGAGGCTAAAGAATTAGTTATCGCAATCAATAACTGTTCTATGATATATACCTTGGATACAAACATTCATTCTTTACTTATATAGATTTTTATATGAGTGTGTAACAGAAAGGACATTTCTAAATACTTATAGGTATTAATATTATAATTAGTTGTTATTTGACTTTAGCTCTTCTCTTCTTCGACGGTAATACACAATGGGATTATCACCTTGAATAAGTTTTTCACCCATTTTTAAATGAGTTTTAATTGGTTCTTGGGTTAGGACAACTTTTCTATCCTGATGTAGGATAATGATATTAAATTTATTAGCCAACCAATTAAATAATGATTTTAGAATTGGGATTCTCAGAATTTTTTGATAAAATCTCATATAAAATTTCGTATGTGTATCATCTATAGGAACAAAGGCTATAAATATCCGAACTTTATTCTCAAGATAATTCTGCCATATATGTGGAAATTTGAATTGAAGGTGAAATACTTTCATATCATCAGTAAATTCTTCAGGTTTTAAAGGTTTGGTCTTTCCATCATCTTTTTGGTTATAAACCCAAAAAGTAAATTCATTTCCATCTTTAGAGGGTTCAACCAAGGGTCCATGAATAAGTGTTTGATATCCTCGACCAATTGTATTATGATGAACGAAAGGTAAATGAATAACATCAAGTTGATTCTCTATGGCCCGAGAATAATGAACTGGCCATACTTCAGCATGTGTTTTATATGAAAATTTTCTATCAATATCTTCGAAAAATGGTATTGAGGGATATTTCAGTTGAATCTCTCCCCACCACATCCATATAAAATTGTGTTCTTCTCTAGTAGGATAAGATATAACCTTAAAGCGTTCTGGAACCGGAGTGGTTTTACCATTTGCAGGTATTAATGTACACTGTCCTGACTTATCATATCTTAAACCATGAAATGGACATTCTACTTCATCTCCTTTCGCACATATTTTTCCTATACTAAGCGCTGCACCTCGATGAACACATTTATCTCTCAAACATATTACTTCTCCATTTCTACTTCGCCAAAATACTAATTTTTCTCCAAGTCGGGTTACTCCAACTAATTTACCTTTAGGAACCTCTTTCGATTCCAAGACAACATACCATTGATTCCTAATCATTTTGAATCAATAGTTAAAATCAAAGAGATTTTAAGATTTTATATCTAATAATTTATAAATTAATTTATTTTATGTGTATAAAAAAATATATAAGAAACAATCCTTAAGATTCATCAATAACTTATTTTTTTTTCTTATTCTTGAAATCATCTTCTTTAATATCCTTCATTCCATTGAACGAATCTGTCTCCTCTAATTTGATAAGCTTTAATAAATTGTGCTTTTCCATGTTCTTTTTCTCATGGTATATTAACTATCATCCATGTATATTTTAATTGATTCTATTTTATCTATTATCTCTGGATATTCTTTATTATTTTCAATCATATATCTTTTTAGTTCATGAACTAATAATGGTAATGTGCAATCGAGATCTGAGCGAATATGAATATCTGCTAATGGATCTTTTGTTGTGTCTGATCGATTGAAGAGAAAGACTTTTCCGCCCTTATTGTGTACCACATTAACTAGATGATTTGCGGGAGTCACTCTTAAGGATGTTCCAACAATAAGGATGATATCAGTTATTTTAGCAATATCTTCACATTTCTTATAATCAACTACATCTTCACCATATTCAATCATATCAGGTGTTAATACTCCTTTACAATTAGTTCCAGAATGTCTTCCGCATAACATGATGTCAATATTTTCTAGATTATCATGAAGCTTCTCGAGAACCTTTGCATAATCAAAGGATTTTTTACATTTTGGACATGTAGCAATTTTTAGCCATCCATGAATGTGATGTATATCTTTAATTTTATCAGATTTATCACCATTAATATTAATCTCTGCTTCTTCGTGTAAATAATCAAGGTTTTGTGTAACTACTTTGAGTTTCTTTCCAGTTGTATCTAAAATCTTTCCCAAATTCACAATCGCATTATGACCGCGGTTAGGGTCTGAATTGAGAATCTTTAAAACCGTTCCAAAAAGGTAAGACTCTTGCATATTTTCTCGGAATTTAGTTTTTAGAATCTCATAATAATTACGATCGCGAATCGCATATTTTACTTCAAGTTCCATTGCTGGAAGTGAATCGAAAGAAATTGAGGGAATCGATAATCCTGCACCTGAAAACACCAATAATGTATTTGATTTGGCGATATCTGATACAATTTTTTTGATATCATTAAGTTCAACTTTTGATTTTTCCCAAGGATCTTCTCCACATGAAGGAACATCAAAACTAGAACTTGGTGGTGGCATGTGTGGTGCTGCTTGAACAGCTATATCTTCTCTTGGACTTGGAGGGGGTATATGTGGTGCTGCTTGAATAGCGATATCTTCTCTTGGACTTGATGGAAGTATTGGCATTGATTGATTTATTGAAGACGCTTGAGATTGATAAAAAGATTGCACTCTCAATTCAAAATTATTTGATGTGCTTTCTTTTTTACTTTTTTTATATTTTTTTTTTTTTCCTTTTTAACCATTGATAAATCACTCTTTTTATTTGATAATATAACGGTCTAATTTTTAATTTATTTATTTTAACAAATCTTGGGAATCTCTATTTTTACTTTATTTTCTCATTTTAACTTTATTAAAATAAATTATTCAAATCCTCTTTCTATGGAATTAAAAAATGTGACTGATATTATTTTTATTAGTAAATAAAAATAATTTGTTTAAATTTAGTCCTGATCCAACTTAAATATAATATATCTCTAGATTTAGTATATTTTTATTAAAAATGAATCCAAAAAATAAATTGATGTTTAGAAATGAACTTACGTAAAAACTTAAAAATTTGTATTATTCTATTTTCTATAACATTTTCTAGCATTCCTATATTTTTTTTTCCGATTATGGGTAAAGAAAGTGTTTCATGGAATATAATAGACTCAACACCTGTTAATCCAGAATCAATTAAGACTAGCGATGATGAAATGGGTATTGTGATTAACAGCATAGTGTTTCACGAAAGATCTGATGCAAAAGTAGAGGTAAATATTGATTTCCAGGTCAGATCCTATTATTTTGATCTTTATCAAGTATATGCAGTACGTATCGATTTTAAATCATTATCGAGTACAGGAAAATGGCCTGATTGGACAACTATTACAGATTCTCCAACAGGTATTTGTGCTGATGATAATATTTTTGATGGTGTAGCTACTGATTACAGTCTTATAAATATACAAGCAGTTACACAAGCACTTGAACAAGATATGTATTTAAGAATCGGGGTAGTATATGATCATGGTGTTCTTGAAAATTGGTTTGAATATTGGGAGTATTCGGATTTTGATTTAGTAGATGATGATACCCAAGCACCAGTTATAACTTCAACTCTTCTTAAACGTTCTGGTATGAACGATATTCAAATAGAACATAATGTTATATATGATCTTTCTGCAATTCCAGAAACTGATTATGGAAACTGGAAATTTACATTAAGCACAAGTGATTCTTCTGGAATGGAAATTCTAAAAGTTTTAACATTACCTGATGGTACAAAGATATCTGTATGGGATACATTTAATGGATATCAAGAAATTATACTTCAAGATATTGTAGATGATAATGAAGGTTATAGTTTTATTGCAGTTTATTATACTCTTAGAGATAAAGATTCTGATCGCCCCGATGATTTATTGTATTGTGAAAATTTCTGGTTTTTTATCGATTTGGACGGTTCTTATGGAAGTGGTCCAAGTTTATATCATACAACAAGAGTAGAAGTAGTACCTTTTGAACCGGAAAAAGGATTATTTCTAACTTCTGGAGGTTTATCAACAACCATGATTACACGGTACAAAACAAATGGTCAGAAAAATAAAGTAACTGTATCATTTAACCTTCAAAACACAAGTCCTTATTATATAAGAGTAAGATTCAATCTTAGAGTCTATGGAATTCAAAATGTAAATTACAAGATCAATACAGATAATTTTTATACATATAATGGTGGGGAAGATTTTGAATATGAAGGCAATCAGGTGAATAACCTTACAAATTATTTTAATTACGACACAACAATTGATCTTCAAAATAACGATGAGACATTGCATTTTTGGATAGAACTTGGTCCTTCAAGTTTTAAAAATATCGACCTGCTAGAAGTAGAAGTAAATAATCTTGAACTGATTGATGATGAAAATATACTTACTGAGGATTTAAAAGACCTTGGGTTTGGTTTATATGGGATTATACCTGATATTAAAGGAATAAAATCAAAATTTGAGAAGTTAGAAGAATTTTCCTATAATCTTGGATTGATTGATCAAAAAGTTTCAGATGGGGATCTACAATCAGATATGATGAATTGGTTAGATATTTGGACCCAATATCAAAATGTTTTAAATTCTGATGTTGGAGGATGTTTTATCTTCGGAACTATAGCTAGGGAAG
Source organism: uncultured archaeon (assembly GCA_964525635.1). GTDB lineage: Archaea > Asgardarchaeota > Lokiarchaeia > Sigyniarchaeales > SOKP01 > JAFGOA01. The sequence continues at coordinate 19,540 of CAZGJX010000047.1, read as the reverse complement.
CTTATATTGCACATGAAGAATGGCCTTATCATGAAGAAGGTCAATTGGTTTGGAGAGTTAATGATAATGATATTGATGATGATTATCATTATACAAGAGAATATGAAGATGAGAAAATAAAACTCGATAATTTAATTAAATATGATTCTCCATATTTTGTAGATCATCCAAATGTACCCGGTGCTAAGTATTGTGGTATAGGATTTATTCCGGGAAGAGATCAGTTATATGCTTTCCAAGCATATATTCTTGCCGAAGTACTAAGCGATTTATGTTATATTATTGGAGGGCTAGTTATATCTTATTTGTATGATTTCATAAGTTTTAGTGTAGCCTTACTCCTTTCAACTATTTACTTTATATTAGGAGGAGTTTTAGATATAATAAAAAATATAGACCTACTCCAAATCGCCAATGGTCGAGATCCCCCCGATTTTAACTACTATGAAAAACCTAATGAGGAATTGATATCATTTCCTTATGAAAATTTTGCAGAAGTAGATTCAGCAATTCAGGAAAATAATCCAATTGCTCTTCAAGGAAAGAAAATGATTGATAATATGTTAGAGTATGAAAAATATAACGCAGATCTTCTTAGTTCAATAAATAAGTTTAATACTTCTTATATAGATGAAGAATTCAGTGCTTCTGAATTACAATCTGATTTTATAAATGAATTTTCAATAAAAAATACAGAAATAACCCAAAAAATTGAAGAGGACTTCATATCTATAATAGAGCTAACTAATGATGAATTAGGAACTGATATTACTCACTTTGATGAAGAAAAATTAGAAGTAATTGAAAATAATAATTTTCGTATGGATTCAAGATTTATGGATTTTATAGGAGATTATCAATATAGACGTAATATTGATGATTCAATCGTTGATAACTATGAAAAAAAAGAGGTTATGATAAATAACCTTGCAGTTGCCGATATAGATTTATTAAATAATGCTACAAAACAATCTTTAAGCGCTTTTGATTTAATGAATGAAATGTCTAATGGCATTATAGAGTCAAACACCCATACTAAAGTTCATATCTCGACAGAGAAGCTACACAAACCTATAGAAGATAATGAAGATGTTAATGATATAATAGAGAGGTTACGAAATGATTTAGATACCCAAGCTCAATTAATTTTAGATGGGAATTATTTCAATGCAAATATTTTAGCAGAAAGTATACAATTAGAAGCAATACAATTATATCATGAAAATTTTCGAAGAGAATTTATGGAAATATATAAACGATCCTATAATATGCAAAGAGATGCTGAAAGAGCTAATCAAATAGAGATGAAATTAATAGATCTACCCACTAAATCAGTAGTTAGTGGACAAAGTGTTAATTTTGATTTTATATTACAAAATCTTGCTTCAGATGCATTTGTCAATACAGAGGATAATCTTATAGTAGTATTTGATCAACAAAATTTACCTTTATATATCGAATATAAAATCTATGAAAACGGAATTGAACTTGAAAAAATGAATGAAGAATATTATTGCAATATTGCTAAAAATGAAATTAAGAAATTGACACTCGAGTTAATTATTCCTCAGAATAGTAATCTCGAGTTAAGTTCTCTTGATTTGCTATTAAAGGCTACAAGTGAAGGAATTCTAAATAAATATTCCGAACTTGCTTTGAATTTAAATATACAAGATGATGACATAATAGCTCCAGAAATAGAATATCAATATACAGGAGATTATACAGATGGTAATCCAGGAAACATTATTGTGAATGCTAATGATTTATCAGGTCTTTCTTTTGATCCAAGTGGTATTTATACAGTGTCTAATGAACTTGGAACCTATGAATTTACTTTCATAGCTACTGATGATGATAATGATATTCCTCAAGATAGTTTAACCACAACAGAAACAATTATGATAACTATTGTAGATGATGATATTTTAGAGCCTCAAATATCAAATTTGGAGATCATCAATCAAAATGATAATATCCTTATAAGATTTGATGCTGATGATGATGATTCTGGAGATGATAGCGGACTAAGTCTAATTTTGATATATGTTGATGGCGAAGTTGTACTTAATCAGTCTTCTAATTTAGATCAAAGTAATTTTGAATTTATAATAGAAAATCTATGGAAGGAAGAAATTGGGGACCATACAGTTACAATAGAAGTATGGGATGCGGATGATGACCGAGATGATGATAGTTTAATGCAAGAAGAGAATGGTTCTTTTGAAGTGTTAGATAATCCACCTACAACAACACCTCCAACTAATGATATTCCAAGTTATAATATTGTTTTAATCATTGCTATTCTTGGATTTACAATGATTTTATTACTAATTCGTAAGAAAAAATCGATAACCCTACAATAAAACTTTTTTTTTTTTAAAAGAAATACTTTAAGACGTGCATTTAAATATTCTTTTATTTTTTCAATATTATCTAATTTCTCCATAAAATTGGATACTTTAACTATAGATAAAGTTAAAATTAAAAAAAAATCTATTAAGGTAAAAATTAAATTTGAAAAAAAATCGTATCAATTTAAAATTAAAGTAATTAAAGGAAATAGAGAAGAAATATTATCCTTAATACATCAACAAATTCAATCTTTAAATAATCTTTAGATTCTTTTTTCACATTTTTCCATTTTTTATAAAAATTTAACAAACACTAGAAGCAATATAATGATTATTTTGGAAAAAAAAATAACAATAATAAATATAATTAATCTTAATCTTAATTGCAATAACCACTTAAATCTTATTCAAAACTCCTTGAAAAAAATATTATCAGCTACTTGATTTATTTTTAATTTAGTGTCTTCTGCAATTTCAAGATGACTTTGAATAGAAAAAGATAATTTTTCATAAATATCTTTAAATTCTGATATCTTTTTTACAAAATTATTTAATTTCGATATAGCAGGATATGAATCTCCTTTAAATACATAACCAAATAAAAAATCATCTTTTGATTGAATAATAATAAAAAAATCTCCATGCTTTATACGATCAATGGTGTCTAGTGTTGAAAATGTTTCTTGTCCAAAAGAATTAATGGCTGAAATAAAGCCTGCTATAAGATTTCCATCCATGATATTAGTTTCTTGAAATGATCTTTCATATAGACAATGACCGTCAATAACACCTAGTATCACAAGATATATAGCTGTTTCTGGTTTGGTCATTAATTCTTCAGTTTTAGATCGAAGAATTTTGGAGAATAAAAATTCATACCTAATATTTTTAATTCTTTCTTGTAATGATATCTCTTGATTCGCTTTTTTTTCCAATTCATCTAAATTTCTTAGTAAAGAATCATGTTCCTCAGAAATTCTTTTTGCTAATTGATTTAAGTCATATTTTGCAGCAATTTTCTGAGCTTTTGTTAAATATAGACGTGCATTATCAAAATTTAGGTATAATAAAGATATTTTCGCTTTAAAAAGGTATGTTTCACTCTGTAAATTATATAAATATTGATTTAGTGAAATATTAAGCAATTTATTAGTAAATCCTTCTATTTCTTGAAGTATATCTTTATTGCCCGTTAACTCTAATTCGTATATTAATACTTCACATAAATTTGTCATAGCTTCAATAACAACTTCATGATCTATAATATCCTCTTCAATCATTTCTTTTAATATAATTCCTGCTATGAAATTATCTCTCATTTTATCACTTGATTTTAATATTAAAGCTTCATCTAAACGATATATTTGTTGAATTTGTGTATTATTTGGAAGATTTATTGCATATTTTTGCAATTCACTTATATAATAATTAGCATTTTTTGTTTCTTTATTATTTAATGAGAGGACAATCAAACAATGATACGTTTTAGCAGTTGAAATGCTAAAATTTTGAAAATGATAATTAACTATCTTTTTTTCATTTAATAGCTCCAAAGCTTTTAATAAATACTTCTCAGCAATAAGAAAATCACCAAGTTCAGCATATACTCTTCCTATCGTACTCAAGCATATTGGCCTAAAGACCTCCTTAATATCAGCGATGTGTATATCTATAGCTTTTTTATAATATATGAGACTCTCTCTTAATTCACCCTTTTGACTATAAATTTCACCAATACTGTAGTATGAATTTGGAAGTAAATGATTATATCCTTCTTCTTCTCTTATATTCAAACTAGTCTTAAAATTGGAAAAGGTATTACTTAAATCTCCTTTGATAAGATAATAATGTCCAAGAAGATCATAACTAAATGTTAGTGCGTATTTATAATTTCTTAATTTACATATTGATAGACATCTATCTGCGTAAGACTTCAAAGCATTAAAGTCTCTTAAATGATATTTAATCCATCCTAAATGAATTAGACACCATATAATACCAACCTCAATATCTAATTCTTCTGCTAAATTCAAACTTTTAGTAATATATTGTTCACTTTCTTGAAAATCTCCAATAATAATAGTTAATATACCCATATTTAATAAAGACCAAATCATTCCTGTTTTTTCATTGATTTCTTTTCTAATTTTATAACTCTTCTTAAAATAATTTATACCCTTATGTATTTTATATGTATCTTGACATATTCTTCCTTTAAGATATATTAAATAAGCTTTTCTTCGCTTACGTTCTATAATAGGTAAATCTTGATTTTTATTTAATATCGATTCTGCTTTTTCAATTATTTGAAATGATTCATTAAATAAAGTTAAACATATAGTATTTTCGGTCTTCGCAATAAGTGCATCAATCTCTCGCAAAATATTTTTATTTTTTTGAGATTCCGCAATCATTTCATCTGCAAGGATTCTTCCTCTCTCAAACTCTCCTTTATCAAGACATATAAAAATATATATATATTTTTTTATTAAACTCTCGTCATTTAGTAAAGTTCTCTGCTTTTCAATTGAATTAAGGATATTCAATGCTTCTTGATATCTTCCATGTAAAACTAGATTCTCTATTTGGTTTTTATTAATATTAGACATTATTATTTCGATTTTAATTGATCTAAAAAAACAATATAAATATTAGATGTAGATGAATATACTCATCTCTTGAAAAATTACAACATTAAAACATTATTATAATCAACTTAGTTTTGTATAATTAATCTTTATTTCAATGGATTAAAAAAGAATATTGTTACATTTATTTATTTGCATAATTATAGATTTTTTTTCCTTCAAGCATTCATCTTATATAATATAATGTTCCCTTAAAATGAGAATAAAAAGAGATATTGAAAAAAAAAAAAATTAAAGGTTAAAATTTACTTATTTTTTATATTTCTTTTTAAGTACTACCATTCCTACCATAACTATACTTGAAATAATGATGATTCCATTATACCGGAAATAGAAGATAAAAGAGGATCAACATTGAGTGAATAAGTAACATTGGTACTTTCCTGATCGGGATCCTCATTTACAAATACGAAATAAAATGGTGGAACATCATCTTCTTCTGATTGATCACAAACTGGATGCATACTGACTGACCAAGAACCAGAGGCACTGACATGACCTTCAGAGACCATTCTATGCCAACTAGAAGCAAGATAACAACTCTCCGAATAACTATGTAATGTAATATTCACGTTTGGATTTGTTCCTGTAAATGACCATTTAACTTTTGAATTTGGGTATATTTTAACAGCCTCTTCTTGATTATAGTTGAGAACTACAGTATCTGAAACTTTTGCACATTTACCGTATGGAATGATTAGGAGAATGAAAAATCCTATTACACACTTAAAAGTAAATAAATATATTGTTTTTTTTGCATTTTTTCATCACTTTTTATCATTCTAATTTTTATGGAAATAAATTTTATATTATAATAATTAATTTGGTAATATTTAAATCTTAAAATATAATAAGAAAAAATTGGGGGGAAAAAACAAAATAATAAATTCTTTTGCTTTGAATAAATCGCTCATATCTAAAAAGCTACTGGTCTCGTCATCCCAACTTTTAAGAATTGAAAGAATATGTAGGAATGACACGGGCTTGAAAAAAACTCATTTTAAGTACAAGTAAATCCACTAAATTAATTAAATCCTTAATTAAATCTTTTAATTAATTTTAAACTTAATCCCAATAATCACTTAAATGTTATTCAAAATCCCCTTAATAATTATTTTATAATGGATTTAATATATGGAGGTTTTTTAATAAAACCTATAAATATAATGATGCAAAGTATCTGATCAATTAGTTCAGCAGTGATCAGGGATCTCAATTCAAGTCCTTTAGTGAGAGACGGTCTTAGCAGTGATGAAATGATGATTAATATAAAACCCAGTCCTATAATTAATCCATGAGCTTGCGATAAGCGTTTGATTCTATACATTAGTATGAACAAAACAATAATTCCAATCATCGTAATTGTAGTTACGATAGGTAAAACACTAAGAATAAGTTCAAGGGAGGGTGATAGAAGAGTATATAGCAATAGAGTGATAGAATAGATAGCTAATATAGATATTCTTAATATAATGAATTGTTTTCTTGAAAATTCCTTAATATACACCTTAAAAAGATTCATCAGGATCTCTAGCCCAAGATATAACAAAGGTAATCCATTTAAAATTATCAAACTATACCTTACTTTAAATAGCCATAATAAATAATCTGGATTATAAGTCTCTTTGAAAGATATTAGAGATATATAGAAATCCATTGCTTTTCCCATAATTAAGATTATAAGAAATACTGAAAATAGGAAGTAGGCATCCGAGAGATAGATAGCTTCTTGTTTAAACCATTTAGATAACAAGATTAAAGCAAAGGAAATTGTTATCGATATCCTAACTAAAATTATAAGGAAAGTAATATAAGTCTCGTCTTGATTAAAAACAGCATTAATTCTATCCCAAATTAAAATAAATAATAAGATATATGATATAACTAATGTGTGACTTGCCAAAGAAAGATATATTTTATATTTAGATTTTTTATTTTCCATTTGATTATTATTTAGATGGTCCATTGATTGAGTACTTAAAGACATAATCCCCATTCTATATCAGAGTATATAAAAACAACTATGTTACTTGAGAACTAATTAAGGTCAATGAAATCCTAATATGTATTAAAAAAAGAAATAAATTCCTTTTTCTTTAAAAATAAATATATATACGTGGGAATTTAGAGAGAATTTCTGGAATTATTATTCTAAGTTTTAGAAGAATTAATAATAAAAAAAAAAAGGAAATTAATTTTACTATTTTTTGAGTGTCTTTTTACGTTCCAGTATCATTATGGAAGTTCAGGAATTTCTCCTACATAATATTGAGCAACAAGCAACGCATCTATGATATTAATAGATCCATCATGATTCACATCAGCAACATCAGTATAAAATGGTTGAGGATCCTGTCCTACATAATATTGAGAAATTAATAATGCATCAATAATATTAACAGTATCATCATGGTTCACATCACCATTTAAGTGTGCAGAAACAACTACATTACCATCAATTGCAGTAGGAATACCAACTGTGCTTAAATCTGAATCTATTAATTGGTCAATAGATAAATCTAAGACAGTTTCACCTTCAGCAACAGCTTCCCATGTAATGGTTAATAAGTGTAATTGATCATTAGGACCAACTCCACTTGCTTCAAATCCAGAAACCATCATAGTACAGCATTATTGTCAACATTAGCAGCAGCTAGGAACCCGTCAGCGCCTGCTTCAACACCATCAATACCAAGTGGGACTGTAATGATACTTGGATCCCAAGTAATTTCAAAACCATATGCGGCCAGATTTTGAGTTCCAGTATCAACATATATTTCTGTAGAGAAAACACCTCCTACAGATTGTGAAGGTACTGTATTAAACCACACATCACCTCCTTCGGTAGGACCTATATCACTGACAGTTACAGTAACAGAGTCAAAATCAGATAATCCATCTGCATCATTGACGGTACAAGTATAGGTATAGGTACCTTCTGATAGACCATCAACACTTACGGTTATTGGGCTACCAGAACTCCATGAACCAGAAGCTACTTGAGCAGTACCTCGAATAACTGTATAGGTTGATGGATTATCATCTGTTGCGGTCCAAGTAATTGAATTACCCGTATCTCCTACTTGATAATTAATATTTGATGGAGAATTAAGAATTGGCGGATTAGGTACACTGTTGCCCTCAACTGAGGCAGAGAATGATTCAAGAGTAAGCCCGGCACCACTGCTCATTAATTCAAAACCAGCTTCTATATCATGTAGATACCATGTTGGATCAACATAACCAAGTGAGATAGCATGATTAATAAAGTCCATAAGATTAATACTTGCAGAATTCTGACCAGTTTGATAGTAACATACATAATTCCAGCCCATGTCAGAATACCAAACCTGATATTGACCAAATGTACCAATTTGAGACCCTGCTGGGACCATACCTTGACTATCTAGCCAAATCATCAATTCGGCACCGCCATTATATCCATCAGTTGTGTTGAGATTTGGACCTAACCAGGCTTCAGCAGCAACATTATATGTGCCTGAAACACCTACACCACTTACACTCCAACTATAGGAAGCGGATTGCAGTTCATTTACTCTATATGAGGTCCAGCCGTTTGTAATTGTACCCCAATGGGCTCCTTTGAATATGGAAGGATAGGAAGCTACACTGCCTTGATTGTGTTCAGAGATAGTAACTTCAAAGCTAGCTATATTTGTATCTGGTACTGTTATTTCCTGTAAAGTATCTGTTCCCCAAACATTGTTTTGTACAATATATTCTCCGCCCATAATTTCGATTGTTCCCCATTTATCGCTTGTTGAAACTCCTGTAGTTCCACCTGATTGAGTAGTTGCACTTGCATAATTGGTTTGTGGACTTTCATTACCGCTTGTATCAACAGCACTAACTCTATAATAGTGAGTTGTACTTGCACTTAATCCTGTACTAGAATATGAGCTGGAAGTGGTTTGATCTATATATGTATAAGTACCGCTGGCACTTGTACTACGATAGATGCGATAATTTACTAAGTCTGATTCTGTATTATCATTCCAATCCAAGTTAATCTGTGAGGAACTTATTGTTGCAGCACTGAGTCCTGTAGGAGTAGCAGGAGGAGTTATATCAACAGGATCATCTCCTCCTCCAGGTAAAGGAGGTGGATTACCATTAGCATAATATTCAACGATATTAGTACCACTACTACCAAGTCCTCTTGCATGATCAAGAGATACATATCTTCCAGAATTATCTTTCCATAATACTCTTTCAATTGTATTATATTTTGCCTGATCTATAGTTGCCCAATCATTACCTACAATACCTCCAGTATCACCAGAATTAGGATTAAAACACCAAAAAGTTTGGTGTATATTCATCTCATCCATAAATTCTGCAATGGCTTCCATCCATATCTGTGTATCACCACTTAGAGGTCCACCCCATTCTCCTATTAATAATGGAGTAACTCCATTCTCTACAATATAATACCAATTATCTCGCCAAACGTCATTGTAAAGTGTGTCCTTATTGAATCCAGGGTAAAACCAAGGTTGTGCAAATACACTTGCACCGTAGTCATGAGGAGAATATAGAAGTTTATCTTGTCTTCCTATATTAATATGATAATCTGCTACTGCTCTTAAATTTCCACCCCACCAATTATAATAATAGGCATCTGGATCATTTGAAGAATAATCATATCCTGATTTTGGATAACATTCTATACCTTCAACTACAATAAGAACATTTGGATTTCGAGCATGAATAATTGCGGATACATCTTCTACAGCTTTTTTCCAATTATTTGTATCACTGGAACCATCCCATTTAGCTACCTCATCTTCAGGATATTGAGTAGGGTTACCATGAGGTTCATTGAATACATCCATTGCTACAACAGCATCATTTCCAGCATATCTCTCGGTAAGAAAATCCCATGCATTCAACCAATCTTGATAAGTATAGTCATCATAATACCAAAGATTCGTCATATGGCTATTAACAACTCTATGCATATCAAGCATAACTTTCATTCCAATTGAATCACAATATTCTATTGCCATATCTAGAAGTTCAAGACTAGTGATACCAACAATATCTGCATTTACCCAAGTATTTATACTTCCTGCTAAGGGAATGTTCCCATTAATCCACTCTGTTACTAATTGAACACATAAAGGAAGACGTAGTAAATTAAATCCAAGATCTGCCATCATATCTAAAGAGTCATCCAGTCTTACCTGCCATAAACCGTCAAATCCTTGCGTAGATGTTTCAAATCCAAACCAATTTATACCCGAGAGAAGTGCTACATTACCCTGTGCATCAACTATACGATTTCCTTGTACATATAACCAATCATCATTTGCAGTATCTGCAATCTGTATATTTGAACTAGATGTTGGTCCTATAGTTAAATTAATTACACCTATAGAAACACTAGAAACCAAGATAATAATAGAAATAATACTCAATACTCTCCTGTTTTCATATTTTAACATTTTTAAATCATTGTTTTTTTTTAAAAATTAGAGTTAATTAAGTGTGATCAAAAGTGCTATATAAAGTCATATGGAAAATCTTTGAATGTTATGGTTTTTTTTTGAAGATTTTATAATAATTATGAGTTAATTTAAGTATTTTATTTATGATATCTTCCTTTTCCCAGATGACTCTTAGCTAGATCTAGCATAATATGTATTCCTAACATGATTATAGTTGAAGAAAATTAATAATTATCCGAATAAAGCAATTATATAATATTATTAACATTGTATGATAGTATTATCAGGATCGTATTTTTATATTTTATAATATGATTTTAAATATGATATTTATCGGATTTTGTAGAATTATTATGTTTTATCACTATATACATTCTTTTAGATATAGATATTATAGATTTTTGTTAAATTTAAGAAGATCTTATTCCTACTATTATTAAGAAAGTTAAGGACGATATTTGTAAAATCGAATTAAATCATCCAATGGCGGGAAAAATATAAAATTTTAAGATCAAGATTGTTAAAACAGGTTGGGAGCCTAATCCTCCTCATGTATGTGGTTGTAATATTTATTTAATTGATGATATGCTTAAGCTTAATGAATATAACAAGTCTGCTTAAGTATTACATCTTGATAATTAGACCTATATAACTCAACGCAATTTTAACTGTTATTTTGCATCACCTTTTTTATAAATATAATTCAATTTCAATACCTTTCATAAATGGTAATTTTACATATTCTATCATTTAATTTTAATATTCATCAATTTTGCTTATCTTATGTATTAAATAAATAAACATAGTACGAATTAAAGATAATTATATGCTTAAAACTCATATATAATATATTAAAATATTTAGGAAATAAACATAGTTAGATTTTATATAGAAAAAAACAACATAAAACAAAATAATAAATTCTTTTGCTTTGAATGGATCGCTCATTTCTAAAAATTTATTGGTCTTCATCATCGTAGCTTTCAAGAATTGAAAGAATATGTAGGAATGACACGGGTTCGAAAAAAGCTCATTATAAGTGCAATTTTTTACTATGTTAAATTGTTATTATGATAAAAATTTTGATTCCCTTCTTCTTAAATACAATTTTAAAGCTATTGTTAGAATTAAAATGGATGAGCTAATAAATCCAAAAGTAATTATTAGAATTAACGTATTAAATTCTTCTTTAGTAATTATGGGTAGATCTTGAATAGGATCTTTAATAGTAATGGTAAAATTATATAGACCTATTCCATTTTTAGAACCAATATCAATAAAAATTGATTGATTCTGAGTTAATACAATACTCAAATGATTGCAATGGTAGAAATATTCGGACGAATTTAAAATATTCATTTCAGAATCATATATAATACAATATAGTTCAAAATAGGTAAGATCATATTCAATATAGATTTCAAATTGTTCATCTTCCTCAAGATAAAGGGTATAATAATCCATATCTAAGCATACTAATCCAGTATAGGTATCACTCGAAATTAATGTTGCAGTTTCAGGGGTATCATTATCTTCATAAGAATCATCTGCAATCCATGTGATATCTATACTTAAATTATAAACTCCAAAACCAGAGAAAGAGTAGATTAATATGAAAATTTCAGTATCCATCCAAGAGGAAAAAGTAATATATTCATCTGAGCTGCAGGATATGGAAGAATTTAATAAAATCATATCAGAATTATAGATTTTTAAGTCAAGATCAATATTGTTTTCATAAGATGATAACCGAATAGAAAGGATGCAACCTGCATAATTTGTAATTTTATAAAAATCATTATCTCCACACATTAGATCAATATAATCACCCTCACCAATATTAATAGCAGATTCGGGAGTGTCATTTTCTTCGTACATATCTTCCTGATAATGAACTATTGAAATATCCAATGTATAAATACCACTTCCTAAAATAGAATGGATCAATATAATAAGAGTTTCATGTTTTTCAGAATAAAATTGTATTAATTCACATTCATAATTTGAATTTGAACTATAAAGTAAGGACATAGAAGAATTGAATATAAATAGATCAAAATTGAGATAGTTGGTATTAAATTGTAAATTAATTTCTACAAAATCCCCTTTTTCTACGATTAATTTATAATAATCATCATCTAAGGAAATTAAATTATATTTAATAGAATCAATATATGTAGCATTTTCAGGATTATCATTTTCTTCAAAGCTATCATCTGAACCAATAAAGGTTGTTGATATATTTAAAGTATAAGATCCTGATCTAAATGTACAAAAAACTTGTAATATAACTGATTGATTAATTTGTGAAAAATATCTTAAAGAAAATCTATTATTATAATAATAGTAATAATGAAAATTAATTTCGTCTAATATATCCATATTAGAATCAAAAAGAGTAAAACTAAAGTAGCTTGAATACTTACTCTCAATCTGGATATCAAGGATCTCATATTCATGTAAAGTAAGATTATAAAAATCATCATCATAATATTTTAAATTACCATAATATCCTGGTATCAGGACTGTTGCGTTTTCTGGAGAATCATTTTCCTCATATAAATCGTCGTCTAATGGATGAAGTGAAACACTCATAGAATAGGCTGAAAATCCTCTATAAGTGGATATTGCAATTATTATATCTTGAGCCTCTTTAAAAAGATAACTAACATAATAAAACCCATCTTCATATTCAGAATCATTTAAAAAATGCAAATTAGCATCACCTAATTGTATATATCCTGAGTGAAAATAACTGTGGAAAAATTTCACTCTTACTCTAATAATAAAATCTGCTTCAATTGAAATATTATAACAATCATAATCATTACAGATAAGGTCCTCATAATCTCCAGAATCAATATATGTTGGAGTTTCAGGAGAATCATTCTCTTCATTAAATTCATTTATCTCATAAATATCATCAACAGCTAAAGAAACAGAGATATTTAAGCTATAATTTCCTATTCTAATGTCAGAATTATAATAATAGATTCTTATAATGATAGAGTCATTATTATCAGAGGAAAATCCATAATAACGAATTATACCATTGCTTACACCCGAAGAGATATATTTTAGTTCAGAATCATATATTGTAATCGAATAGGGTTTATAGACGTAATTATCATTTGGTGAAACAACAATTAAATAATTCATTCCTGCTTGAACAGAAATATTATAGTAATCATCGTCCAAATGCATCAAATTAGTATGATTACCAGGTGAAAGACTTGCTGGATTTTCAAGAAAGTCATTATCTTCAAATGGATCATCCTCTAATAAATTGATACTTAAACAATAATTTCCAACACATATTCCATATTCAACATAAATTATTAAAGTTTGCTCAATCTCACTATAGTAAGTCAAACTCTTATTACCCTTATTAGAATATGAAGATAAAAGCAGATCCATATTAGAATTGTAAAGATAGAGATCAATATCTATTATTCCATCATATATAAAATATAAAGTAACCTCAAGATATTCATTTGCATTTATAGAAAAATTATAATAATCATCATCCAAAGCTATCAAATCAGAATAATATCCAGAAGTTAATTCTCTACCAGTTTCTGGAGAATCATTTTGTTCAAAAGAATCATCCTCAGTAATTAATTCTTTAGAGATCTCTAAGGAATAATTACCATATAGTCCTTTATAGATATTTCTGACATAAATTATTAGTGATTGATTAGAATGTGAAAAATATTTTAAAAAGATATCTCTACCATGTTCATAAGTAATAGAATCTCGATCAGAATCATATAAATACAGATACAAATATAATTCGGATTCAAGTGAAATTTCAATTGATTCCCCTTCTAATAGACTTACATTGTAATAATCATAATCATTACATATTAAATCAGGATAAAATCCAGTGGTTATTAATAAAGCATTTTCAAAAAAATCATTTTGTTCATAACCATCATCATTTATTTGCACTAAAGTTATATTCAGAGAATAAATCACAGCTATATTTTCATAACATGGTGAGATTTGAATAATTATATCCTGATTTATGTTAGAATAATAATAACATGGATCACCCTCATTATAATAAGAAGACTCTATGATTTTATCCATATTTGAATCATAAATTTTTAAGTTAAAATACTTTATATTATCTGAAGAAATGACAATCTCAAAAGATTCCTCTTGATGTATACTAAACTTATAGAAATCATCATCTAATAGTTTTAAATTAGAATAAAATCCTGGTTTAATAAATGCTGCAACTTCAGCAAAATCATTCTCTTCATATATATCATCTTTTTGGAAAGGTGTGCTTATTTTCAAAGAATACTGCCCAAAACTTCCAGATCCACTAGAATAAACAACAATAATAATATTTTGTGATATAGAGGAATAAAATGAAAGAGTATTGAGATACACAAACTTGGAATTATAATATATCCTTGTTGTTTCTGATTTAATTTTGTTCATTTCATTATCATAAATATAAAGATACATAGTGTGAAAGGAATAATATAAATCAAGCTCTAGAGTTTTCCCTTCATTAATAGTTATACTATAATAATCTATATCATATATTACTAGATCAGAATAAAAACCTGTTTCAATTGGACAGGCATTTTCAATAACATCATTTTCTTCAAAAATATCATCTTCCACTAACTCAATTGATATATTGAATGAATAAAAACCAAATTCATTGTAAGGTCTAATTCTTATATAAAGATCCTCCTCATTATTCATGAAATAACGCATCTTATACCATCCAGAGTAATAATATATTTCCCAATCATCAATCAAATCTTGAGAAGAATCATATAAGAAAAAATATAAATTAAGATGATCATCAGGGACACAAATAGAAATATTTAATACACTACTTTCAGGAACATGAATTTGATAAAAATCATCATCTAAACACACTAGATCTAAATAACTTCCAGAAGTAATTAATGGCGCTGCATTAAAATCATTATTATATTCATAATTATCATCAACAATATCAGATATATACGTCAGAGTATAAGGGATCTCAACAAATCTGAGAGATGCATTAATACAAATTGCATAATACCCCGATTGTTCTAATTCAAGGGTAATATTGAAAGGATCTTTATCAACTAAATTTAAATATCTATCATACAGAATAATCTCAACCTGATTAGATTGAAATACAGTTTCATTTAAAATTAGAGAAAATGATACATTTTGAATTACATAAATTTCAAACCAATCTTGATCAGACCAAGTTAAATTAAGTGATTCTGAGAATAACAATCCTTGCTTTTCTTCGAAACTATCATTAGGTTCATATATATCATCTATAAGTGTATCAGCTATGCTCTTTTGTTTTGTAATGAAATTATACCATGTTGTGTTGATACAAAAATCTAAATTTTGATACCCAAGGTTTTCTTCATCTGGTAATATTTGAATAGATGCACCAGTTAATGTTTTTGTTCTATGTCTTGCAATATAAAATGACAACGCCATTTCTTCATATAATTCCAAGATATCCGAACTAAATTGATATAAATTTGGGTATGCAAAATGGAAAAATGATTTTAAATTGTAAAATAAATCTCCGAAATCAATATAATCCTCATCAGAATCAACTATTTGGGAATCATCAATTGCTTTCTGAATTATATTTGCTATAGATCTATTATAATCCTGGTTTAAATAGGATAGAAAATTGTTTAAAATTAGTTCTAATTCTGCGAATTTAGTTAAATCCAAGGAAACCATCGGAAGATCTTGCCAATAAGTGTCATATCTATAAGATTCTTCATATGTTGCACATATAATTTCTCCAAATTCTGCAGAAGTACAATTTGGATTTTTATTTAATTCTAAAATGATTAAATCGTATGCCCATCCATCTAAGGGTTCTGAACATTCACTTCCAACAAAAACACCTGCGTCTGTTTGATATTGTGAAGCAATTTCCATCATTCCCATAATACAACAATCAAATCCTAAGAGATCAATACCTTTTCCTGCTATTACTTGATCAATTTCAAAAATATCTAAGTAATCATTTTCACTATATCTATCAATACATGCACCTCCTAAATTAGAACCAGATCCTACTCCAAGACCGTGGTCCCATAATATTAAAGCATATTTATTAGCAGCATGGGTTGATTGTGACCAATTAATAAAATTTTCGAGAGTATCAGGATCTCCCATATTTAATTCTCCGAGATCTTCATAATCAGAATTAATATGGTCTTCATCTTCGTCGTATGTTATATTATATCGTCTTGTTGTTGTCCAATCACCATCTGCATTAGTATATCCTACTGCTCGATCAAATAATACAACTATTTCAATACCTTCTTCTAGTTGCACTGATTCCATTTCATTTAAATCATCTAATCCCGCAGATTCTAAATTATTATCAGCAGCAAGATAAACCATAATAGTCCAATTATTAAATTCTACTGAACTTTTAGAAATTAGGGAGGTTTTTTCATTTTTATAATATTTAAATTGATTGAAAATATTTGGAGTAAACCCAATAATTATAATAAATAACAATATTCCAAATTGTTTTATTTTTGACATTTTTAACATTAATTTGATTTGTTTTGGCTATATATGATTAAATTTTGATTTTTAGATTAATTCAATTCTGATCAATCAACGTATTTATAATATTAACAAAAGATTTCTGAGTTTTTTTTTAAATTTAATCAATATTATGCTAGTTAAACTAATCTTCAATATAAACCCATTTGGAATGAAATTGAAACTTTTGAATGGTGTTTTTTTATTTAATAGGATTATTCAAATCAAATAAATTTACAGAAATATCATAATAACAAAATATAACAATAATTTAAAAATAATAAAAATAAAAAAAAACAATCCTTTAATCAAATCTCTTTATAACGCTTAGAATCTATTGAACTCGTTTTATAAAACCTTATTTTATTCCAATAAGTATACCTGCGGCATAAAACATTTTTGAGATTATAATTGAAAAATTTAATTCTTTAGGTGTATGCTCGAGAGTAATTTTCTTTAATCCAAGCTTTTGGACTTTTGATATAAATTGTTCTATATCACCATAATGTTTTTTTTTATAAAATTCATCTTGGATTAAGAATTTTCCACCTGGTTTAAGTATTCGAATGATTTCCTGAATTAGTAAAACCTTGTTTTTTACATTTCTTACTTCATGTAAAACAAAATTACTTACGACTAAATCAAATTCTTCATTTTCAAATGGAATACTTTCTGCAGATGCTTTTATAAATTTAACCCGATCATGTACACCTGCTAATTTCGCATTTGATTCACACTGTTTTTGTGAATAATTCCACCCTATACCCCAATTGTCTATACCAATTACTTCAATTTCAGGAAATTTCATAGCAAGTTTTATTGCAAGAGCTCCTGCACCCGTTCCGATATCTATCGCCTTTCCTGATCCCTGCCAATTTGTTCGCTCAATAAGAAGATTCCAAAATTTGTGTTGTATATTTTTATCATTGTAATTAAGAAAAACATATATTATAAGCATGAATAAAAAAAGAAGACTAAAAATAGAACCAAGTATGCAAAATATGATGTCTAAAACTAGATTATTAATTATTATTAACATAATCCAAAAAAAGCAACTAATGATTCCTGAGAGAATAACTATTGTTTTTGACATCCAACTTCCAAAATCTATTTCTTTAATATTTATTCACCAAAAATAATCTTATAATTTAAATTTAAATTATTTTTTAAACAATAATAATTAAAAAATAAAATATTAATTTAGGTATATCTAATTAATTATAATATAAAAATTTTTGTTAATTTACTATAGGGCTTATTTCTAATCTTTGACAGTTTTCCATATTAAATTTTATGATCACCCAAAAAGATTTATACTCAACGTTTTAGAACTAAAAATATTTAAATATAAGTTAATACTTATATAAGTGAAAACTTATAATATAAAAAAAAAAAATAAATTCAGATGAAGAATAAATGGAACAAAAAAAAAGGAAAAAACTTTCAATTTATATTCAAGCGGCAATTGCTATGGCTTTAATTCAACTTGTGCACAAAATCGTTCGGGAAATTCCCCATTCACTGAGTATGGGAGGCCCAGGAGCCATCCTAGTTCCTATATTTACAGTATTACTAGTTATTGGAATAATATTGCTTTTTTTTAACATAAAATGGGGATTAATATTAGCACTCATAGATGGGCTATTCATGATTTTTCAACCTATTTTAGTTCATATAATTCTTACCCAGCCAGATATAAATGATATTTGGTGGTATCCAATATTTCCATGGATACAAGCAATTTTAATTATTTATTTCTCTGCTTTGGCTTGGAAAAACTTTGATGAAATTTTATAACTAAAAACTAAAAATATTTTTTCTTTTAGTTCCTAATTAAGTTAAACTTAAAACTATTATAAAAATTCCAAAGATTACACCGATTTCTAACATTCATAAATTATATAGAATAATTTAAAGAGGAAAAAGCAAATTATGGAAATTAACAATCTTGGTGCATAAATTTATGCTTTTTATTGTTATCAATTATCATTTTCTATATTTACAAAATGAAAATGATCATGATAATTATTCCTTAAAATTTCCTTTCTATATTTATTTTATTAAAATTTCCATGAAAAATTTAAATACTATGAGGTTGATCCATTGTAAAAGTTGAATTTACCCCCCTCAATCTAAAAAAAATTGTTTATTTTATCATTTAGGAAATATAATCTTTTTTTTGAAGCTTAATTTTCTCCATTTAATTTAAAAATGATAACTGGTTTTATTAAAAAAATAAGAGGTTATTTATCATGATAGAATTACCTGAAGCAATTGTATTATCCAAACAGATTAATGAAACACTGGTAGGAAAATCTATAAAATCAGCCGTTAGAGGTCAAAATCCTCATAAATTTGCTTTTATTGGAAAATATTCAGATGAAGAATTCTCACAGATCATTAAAGGAAAGACTATTACGGAAAGCAGGTCAAATGGAAATATAATCCTAGTTCAACTAGATAATGATTATTTTTTAAGCCTAGGATGTGGAGGAGAGAGAATTCTTTATCA
>CAZGJX010000046.1:2477-29936 GCA_964525635.1 uncultured archaeon | reverse complement strand
AAAATTCTAAAATAAACCTAACAGAAACAGAATTGAATCAAGCAATGACGATTATAAGAGAAAAAAAAACGGATTCAATTTGGTTAAATTGAATTCCTTAACTTAATTATGCTTAAACAATTTATACTGTCTTATATCACATAAGATAATTTTTTGTATTGCTTTTAGATTTTTCTCGAGTCCTATTAATCTTATATCTATTAATCTATGGGAATAAAGAGTTCTGTATGTTTTTAGAACATTTAAAAAAATCTCTTTACTTTTCTTCCTAGTTATATATTATTTATGAAAACTAAAATTGAAATTTTAAAAATTCTCTTTATAAAGGTTTTTGGATTATTTTGAAAAATTGGTCGCTATTCTTCTGAGTTTTTTAAAAAGAAATTTGGATTATTTCTGAAAGATCACATAAATTAATTAATACGAGTGGTTTTTAAAAAAGAAATGATAAATAAGGAAAAAATGAAATGACAAAAAAAATGATTTGACATTTTTTTTAATCAAAATAGAATTTATTTCAGATAAATATTTAAAGAGACAAGATTGGGTGATTAAAAGATTAGAAAATATATAAATTTTTGAGTATGGAAAAGGATTATCTCAAAAGGAAAGATTCACTGGTCATATTTCCTTTATTCAACTATGTATCTTTCTTATTGCTATCAGGTTCAAATATTTTATCATAATGCAAAAATGAAGGAAATTCTTTAATATCTGAAGGATAAAAACGATACACTTTTCTTGGAGGAACAGATAAACTTTTCTCAAATACCCCAATATGCCAAATATATCCATAAACTCCATCTATTGTTTCTCCATCATTAAATCCTAATCCCTGATTTATTAAATAAAGTATGGAATTCATAATAACTTCAAAAATATGATTTGATGGTGCATAATCATTTGGAAAAACCACTTCAATATCACACAAATCTAATTGCTGGGCCCCAACACTGTCCATTAAAGTCCAATTATCCTCCAATTTAATTCTTCGTACATTACTCCAGATTGGAATTGGTGGAGTATTATATTTCTGATAATGAAGGAGTTTATTATCAAATTGCTCTTTATTAAGTAAAACCTCACCATTAGGATTGAAATAATATAAAGTTTCTGGATGCTCCAATAATTTACTTGTAATTTTATTCATATACATTAATTCTTTTAAAGGATCATAATTATCTGGATTTTCTGGATTATCTTGCTTTTTAGTATATGTCATAAGAATACGTATAAATGCTTGATGTTTAGGGATATGTGCATTAGATTCTTTGAATTGGTTATAACACAATAATGCTCGTTCTAAAGATTTAGGATATACGAATGGTCCAAAATATCCCATTGACCACGCTGAAAACAGACCAACCTCATCTTTAACATCACCCATATGATCTGGCCATTGATTATCTACAATATCAATTAGTATTCTCCCATCATTATCTGGCAAATCAATATATAAAGAACCTATAGTCATCCATTTTTCCATCGATTTTTTTTGAGCTTCTGATATAATTTTATATTTTTCATCATTAATTTCTTTTTTTTTAGAACTTGAACACATAGGATTGAAGTGTGATAACAAAGGCTTTATATCATCGACAGTAATAAGTTCCTTTAATAAAATACAAAATCCTTGAGTAAATATCACTTTCATTATAAAGTGATTAATAAAGAATATTATATAAGATTTCTTTATCAAATAAAATAATTCGAATATTGAATTTAATATTGGTTTTTACACTCTTTTTAAAAATATTACTTTTAGAATGAAATAATTTTTTGAATTAACGGGAAAAAGGGATTAAAAAATTAATTTTTAAAAAAAATAGTATCTCTAAAATATTTTCTCTTTATTATTGAAAATGATCTTTAAGTTTACTACTAATTTTTGAGAAAAAGGAAAGATAAATTTCTTTTTTTTAGTTAAGTTTTGTATTATTTATGAAAACTCAAATAAAAATTTTAAAAATTCTCTTTATAAAGGTTTTTATATTATTTCTGAAAAATTATGGATTATTTTGAAAAATAAGTTGTCAAAATACTAATTTATTTATAAAGGATTTTGGGTTATTTTTGAAAACTCACATTAGATTTTAAATAATTGTTGTGGTTTCGAAAAATGAAATGATAAATAAGCAAAAAATGAAATGACAAAAAAAATGAAATGACATTTTTTTTAAACTCTCTATTTTTATTAATAAGAATTGTATTCTCAATATGAGAATATTTTAGTTGAACTTTCTGAACTTTTTTTTTTGAACCGGACCATTTTACTTGATCTCATTATTTTTCCCCTATCACACTTTTTAGCCTTTATAATTTCTAATCCCTTCCTTATGTGAATAAATTATTTAGTAATCAATAACTTAGTTTTTATTTGAGTTTTTAATATCAATAATTAATATAAGTTTAAAGAATTCAAATATGACAAATGGTAAAGAAAGAAAGGATTTGACCCAGTTAGAGCTAACTCCTTTCGTGAGAAATTACATCAATAACACTTTGAAATCGAATGTATCGGAGGATCTAAATATACACTCCATTAAAACTCTCCAAGAAATCGCCCGAGACCACAAAATACAGAATCGTAGCAAGATGAGCAAGGGAGAACTCATAAATATCATTTCTCTCTATAGGAAAAAAGACCCAACTGAACGAGAATGGAAAAAAATCTTAGGTAACGGATGGATTCTATTAGAGGACACTAAAACCTATATTAATCATCAAAGTTCTATGATAATCGGTGCAATCGAGAATAAAGATACAGTTATAAATGTACGGAATATTCATAATGATTTTATTCTAAAATTGAAGGAAAAAAGAATAGATTACTTAGCTACATTGCTTGAAAGAAAAGACAATCACATAGTATTAAGATTAAACGATACTTTTTACGATTTCAACTTGATAGGGGAAAGCTATCGCATTATAGGAGACGATATTTTTATCCTCCAAAACTCACAAGGATTTATCTTACTAAAAAATAGCATCAGATTTAGCATAATCGCACCCATGTTTTTTTAATCTTTTGTTATAAAACACATAAAATAAGAAAATATAATAAGGGATAAATGCAATTTTTTGTATATTAAGAGTAAGATATGATAAAATGAGCATAAAAGAAATTTTATGGAAACCAGAAGATTTTAAAACGGTTGAGAATTTTTACCAAATTTTTCATAAAGCTGGTTATAATTTAGGAGATCCAGAAAAAATGGATCCCAAACTTATTCCAAGTCTTAAGAAGACTTCAATTTCAAAAAATATTGAGGAGTTATATCAAGTAGTATACCACGAGATGGAATTTCAAGTTTGGTTAGTAATAGCTCCAAAAAGAGCAAATAAAAGAAATTGGCGAAAATTAATAATTTCTGAAGTAATGGAAAGCTATGGAGATTATGTAATTTTTTTCACTAAAGATTTTTCTCAGTTATGGATATCTATAATCTCTGACGACATAATAGAAGAGATGATCTTTAAGCTCGATAATCCATCTGCAAAAATTGATCGTTTTATAGGAGATCTTTTAAATAAAAAACCTTTAGTAGATCCAAAGGGATTAACAGCTTCAATCCTACAAGCAAAGCATACTTTAACTGCTAAAAAATTATATAGGACCATACTGAATAAAGACGAAAATAATACATTTCTATTGTTTAAACGCTCAGGTTTGTACATAAAAGGAGATTTGGACTTAATAGCTCCAAGAAAGGAAGCTCCATTGAAAAGATCCGTATTAAAAGTATTAATCTCTAAAAAATCAACAGAAGAAAATTGGGTAAAAAATAACTTAATGACGATTATCGGAGAATTTCACGAATCTACTAGTGAAAATTTGGAAGATATTATTGTCTTGTACAAAAATGCCTTCTGTTTTTATGATGTGAAAGGAAATTTATACGATACTTTAGAATATTCTGATAAGAAAAAAGATTCAGAATCTTTAATGGGATTTTTGACGAGTTTAGTGTCATGCTTCGATGTAAAGGCTGCATTCAATGCTGAAACATTTGAGCAACAATTTGGAGAGTTTTCTCCGCTTTTTATTAGAGCTAAATATGAATTTAAAGCTTTCATAGATAATAACAAGAAGAAAATCGACTTTATTAAAAAGGAATGGAAGCGTTTTTTTGGAAAAGTGTACCAAACAAAAGATATTGACGAAGAGCTTTTCATAAAACATACATACCTTTCCTCAATAATTAAAATAGTTCTATTTTGCAAGTATCTACCTGATAAAGTCGTAAATTCAAGTAATTCATTTGTTGAACTTTCAGAGTATTTTGAAAGTCGAGGGATAGAAATTTTCATAAATGATTTCTATTCTTGGGGCAATGAATTAGTAAATATTAGAGAACTATTATATAGAGCGTTAAAGAATGCAGACTACGAGACGGTTGATGTCTTTCGAGTAATATATCAAGATATGGTTTCTCCAGCAACCCGACACGCGCTAGGCGAGTTTTATACTCCTCCAGAATTGGCTCGACTATTAGTTGAGGATGCTTATTCTTTTGGTATGAAAGTTCTTGATCCCGCATGTGGATCAGGAACATTTTTAATACAAATACTGCAAGAAATTATAAACTCAGGTGAATCATTAGAAAAGCAATATAATGCAATAACAAATATTTATGGCTTTGATATTAATCCAATTGCAGTCTTAGTGTCTAAAGCTAACCTATTACTCCATATTGAAGAGTTACCTAATAAACATCTACCTGTAAATGTTTTTTTAACTGATTCAATTTTTCCTTTAAAACGAGTACCTCAGATGAATATGGAATATGGAATATATGAGAGTTTTACAATTGCTAAAGATCAAAATATTTTAATCAATGAAAAATTTTTTCAGATTCCCAATAAAGAAAATTCATACAATTATCTGCGCGATTTCATTCGATTTCTACAATATATTGACGAATTAATGGTCAGAGATAGAAGTTTAGATAATATAATACAAAATTTTGATAGAAAGTTCAGAGAAGATTGGTTAGAAAACAATATTCAGTTTCAATCATCAGAATTGATAAAAACTTATAAGGATAACTTGCACGATATCATTTCGCAATTATATCAACTATACTTAGAGGATAGAGATCATATATGGGTTTATTTACTATATAATTCAATAGGAACTAAATTAGTAAGGAATCAAATGGATTTAGTTATTGGAAATCCTCCTTGGATTGGATTAAATAGTATATATTCATCAGAATATCAAAATCAAATGAAAATTTTGGCAAAAAATGTTGGGATTAGTCCAAGTAAAACTGCAAATGTTTCAAATTTAGAAATATCCTCTTTATTCCTATTTCAGTGTACAGAGATGTATTTAAAAAAAAATGCTAAAATAATATTTTTAGTACCAAGAGCTGTTAATAAAGGTTCTCATAATGATTGTTTTCGACAATTTAAAAATCTTAAAGATATAGAAATGTGGGATTTCGAAAAGCCAAGACCATTCACAGAAGAGTTTGTTGTCTTAGCAGGACATAAAAAAAATCGTGAAAAAGAATCAAGTATAGAAATTGAAAAACGACTAAGAATGGTTTATAGAAATTTTCAACCTAAATTTGATGGAGCCTGGTCTTTTGAGGAATATAAAACAAAATATTCAGAAAATTGGATACCTGCTTTTGTTGATAAAATTACGAGAGGTAGTGGAAAAAAAAGAAGAACTTTTTATTCAATCGGGAGATTTATACCATACGAAATTAAACAAAGATTACCTCCATTAAGTAAATCGCAATATCACGGAAAATTTTACTTAGGTACTCATTTTAATCCTCGAAATCTTTTTTTTGTAAGAAGGATTGATGATCATTATGTCTGTGACGAAGATCAATTAAAATGGTCTAAGAATCCATGGAAATATGTTCCTTATAAGAGCGTATCAATAGATTCAGCTTATATTTTTAATATAATAAAATCAGATTCACTTTGTCCTTTTTATATTTTTAATACTTATAAGGCTTTTCTACCAATAAGGAGTACTGAAGATGCTTATTCTTTTGATGAGAATATGCCAGAAGAATGTAAGAATCACTGGGAATTTCTTCAATCTGAATGGGATAAACATCGAAAAAAAAAGAAAGATGAAGTTACCGGCCAAGATATTATTACACTCTGGGATAGATTGGATTTTCATCAAGATTTAACAAAACCAATGCAAAATAATAATTTTAAGATTGTCTATAATGCATCTTCCAGAATACATTTAAAGGCTGCTCTGGTTATTGGAGAATATTTAATTGATACTTCATGCTACTATTATGGAGTTACTACAGAAGATTATACTGAATTATATTATTTACTTGCAGTTCTAAATTCAAAGTTATTAACATTTTCGATAATTGAAATAAAGGATGAAAGAAATATTCATAAACATCCCTTTGATTTTCCAATTCCTCTATGGAATCCAGAAAATAAATTACACCAAGATATTTCAAAATACGGTAAATTATTCGAGGTTAAAGTAAAAAATTTCGTAGATAATTGGATTAAAAAAGAAATGGAAGATATAAATAAAAAACTAAAAAAATCAACAAAAAAAAAATTGATACCTAGCAATATAGAAGATAGATTAGAAATTATTAAGTCTGGTCAAAAACTAGAAAATGCAATCTATAACCATATTGATGAAGATTTAGATGGTCTAGACGAATTAGTATCTGAGTTATTACATAATGAATTATAATATTTTAAAATGAGTTGATATTATTGAGGAAAATAATTGATAATGAACCGAAAAGTCAAACCCTAGAGAGATATACTTTGAAGGACGCTCTTAAAGAATATATTGAAAATCTAAAACCAGATACTTTAGATATCGCAACTGGTTTTTTTAATTTAAAAGCCTGGGAGCTACTTGGGAACCAACTATTAACCCTAAATTCCTGCCGAATTTTATTAGGGTGGGAGTATCGAAGTGCGAAAAATACTGAAAGGGAAATTCAAGAAGCATTCCTTCAAATGCTAGATGAAATACCCATAACTGAATATAAGCAAAACCGAGCTCACATTAGCTCCTTAATTGCCTTCTTAGAAAAAAAAAAACCCAACTGGGACACATTCCCTGAAAATATAAAATCGTCCAAACCTGAGGTGCAATATATAAATCAATTAAGAATTCATCCGAGTCCTCGTCTACATGGAAAAATGTATTTATTCCCAAATATAGCCATAGTAGGATCCTCAAATTTTACTAATGGAGGGTTATTAGGAAACACAGAACTCAACATCTCCATAGACGACGAGGATAGCTTGAAACACTTGAAGGATTGGTTTGAACACTTTTTCAATTCACGAAAAACCTACGATTATCGGTGCAAATTAGTCGATCTTTTGCAGAATTCTAAGTTCGGAAATAAAGAATATGATCCCTTCATAGTATTTTTAAAAATAGTATTTGAATATCATAAATATGAGCTCCAAAGAACACTTGAACATGAGGATGAAATAGTCAGATTAGCAGAGTTCCAACGTGAAGGTGTATCGCGTGCTCTGGATATTATTGAAGAATTCGGAGGCGTACTGATTGCTGATGCGGTTGGATTAGGTAAATCATATATTGGAATTGCTCTTTTAAGAACATTAAGTCTACGAGCCCCGCCCATGAATAACGATATATTAATTGTATGTCCCGCTCAACTCCAAGATATGTGGCACGATTTGTTAATTGATTCGGGATTTAATTCTTTCACAATATACAGTCAAGAAATGATGAGTCGGCAAGCTATTGAGCGAAGAGCATTCGATTTTATTTTGGTAGATGAATCCCATAATTTTCGCAATCCTAAACCCAAACGTTATAAGAATTTTTTATCTATTTTAGCTCGAAAGGATCCAAAAATTATATTATTAACCGCAACTCCTATAAATATTGGATATATGGACTTATATCATCAATTAAAATTAATCTTTAAAAATAAGGATACAGCTCTCAACGATTCGCTAAATATTCCTGACCTAAAAGAGTTTTTTAAAAATATTGATAAAGAAAGCAGTGGAGATGATATTAATCTTATAACTGACCATTTAATTGTTGCAAGAAGCCGCTCAATTATTCGATACAGGCAAAAGGTATTGAAGCAAGATATATTACTTCCCGATGGTAGAAAAATTGAATTCCCAGACCGAGAACTCGATACAATCTATTACCAAATAATAAACGAACAATTAATTTTAAAACAAATTTGTGATGGTCTTTCTTGTCAAATGGTTAGAGATTTATTTAATTCGCGTCTTATAGAAAAGCCCAATGAATTAAAAAGCGAGGAGGAAAGAGTTGATATTCCAGAAACACCTTCCAATATTCTATATGAATGTATATTTGAACTTTTACGAGGTTGGGAAGCCACACCATTTAGTATAGAGAAATTTAAGTTGGAACAATATCAAGACGCTGAAGTAATTAGAAGTTCTAAGTCAATTGTTCCTCTTTTAACCACGACGCTATTAAAACGACTCGAAAGTTCAGTATTTTGTTTTATAAGAAGCGTAAAAAACTTAATCCTTTTCTATAAAATCTCAGATATCGCAGTCCAAAAAGGATTCCACATCAAATCTAAAATAATTAAGCAATTTATTGACTTTTTCGATGAAAAAATAGACGAAGACATCGATCCTTTTGACCTTCTTGAGGTTTCATTAGTGGAATACGATAATCAAGTAGACCAAACTTTAAAATCCCTAAAAACTCAAGGTAAGATTGAAGATTTAGATCTAGTACATTTTCAAAAGGAATTTAAAAACCAATTTTCCGAAGCCCTCAATGAAGAAGTAGAAATTCTAAATGATATTCTCGAAATAATGGAAAAAATTCTCAATAATAACGATTTTAAATTATTGGAGTTAAAAATCAAGTTAAAGTTAATAATAAACGACGCTGCAGATTATAAAGAAAAAAAAACCGTAATATTCTCTTTTTTTGAGGATACAGCAAGCTATATTTACGAATCTATTCTAAAAGATAAAGAATATTTAAGCGATCTGAATAATCCCAAAATTGAAATAATTTCAGGAAAAGTAAATTCTAGAAAGAAGAGAAAAGAAATTATTGATCGATTTGCCCCCATATCTTCATCAAAAGATATACCTAAAGAAGAGCAAATTGACATTCTTATTTCGACAGATGTGCTCTCTGAAGGTCAGAACCTTCAAGATGCAAAACATGTGATAAATTATGATCTTCATTGGAATCCTGTACGAATGATTCAGAGAGCTGGGAGAATTGATAGGTTAGGCTCTTGTCATGAAAAAATATTTATCCATAATTTCTTTCTAGAGGAGGGTCTCGAAGCTTTGTTAAATCTTATGAAGAGAATTTACTTGAGATTGAGGAAGATCGATGCTGCAATCGAATTAGATGCCCCAGTGTTAGAGTCTGATCTAGAATACCAGAATCTGAAAAGAATTAAAGAACAAGATACGGATATCATTGAAGAATACGAGAATAAATTGGAATTTATTGGTTTAAATCAATCAAAGAAAGATTTATTGACGGCAATTAAGGAAATAGGAATTAAAATGTTTGATAGACTACCAAATGGAATATTCTCAGGGATGTTGACTTCGGATCGTTCAGGTTTGGTGGTTGCAATTGAGGTTACTCAGAAAGGGATCAAGAGACCTTCTACCTATTGGTGTTATGAACCTGATGATTTTAATAAAGAATTTCCAGGATTACAATCTGAATCAGGTATAATTACAGCAAAACATGTAGTTGAAAAAATAATGAGATGCGTTCGAGAAACCCTAAGAAATATCTTTGAAACACCTGAGGAGATATACGAAAGAACGGCATCTATTGTAAAGAAATTAGAAGAAAAACTTCGCCAGAAAGATACTGCCTCAAAAATGATTAAGAAAATTGAAAAAGGCAATAAAAAATATTACGATATTATGAACAAGGGGAAAAAACTTTGGGGTGTGGAACCTAAAGTTGTAGAACGATTTCTTCGTTTTCTTTCTGAAAGTAAGCTAGATAATATCAAGAGAGATATTGAAGTACCATTAAAAAATCTAAATGAGGAATTAGAAAAAATAAAAGAGGCTGCTGAACATGTTCCAGACGATTCTATGTTTAACGAGTGGAGACAAGAATCAATAGAACGCTTTCTTGATGAGGTTTATCTCTATTTTGATCAACACGAGATAATGACGGGAAAACAAGATGAATCGAAAATTTTAGGAAGTAAGGCGCTAAAGCTAATAGGAATTATTCGTCTGTACACATATGAATCAATGGAGAAATTAAAAAAATAATTAATTAGTTTTATTACAATGTACGAAATTATTGCGAACTTTAAAAAAACAACACCTAATAAAATATTATGGGTGGCTGATGTCGAAGGGGTTGAGTTTAAATTATACATCCCTAAATGGCGCGTTCCAGAACCCGAACCTAAACAAATTTCAATAAAGATAATTTCTCCTGACGAAGATATAGAAAATAAATTCTTTATAACTAAGGAGAATATTAAAGCAAATCCACAATTAAGGTTGAGTAACATATATTCTGATATAGTAAAAATTGCTGAACATTCTACCACAATTATGTTTGATCCGCTTGGAGATTCCAAATATTGGGAAATTGGAAGTCCTTATATACCAAAAACAATCTTTAGAGAGAAAAAATACGAACAACTCACAATAATTATTGAATGGCTAAAATTTAAGGATTCATCAATAAAAATCGGTGAAATTGAAGATAAAAACATTGATGCAAAAGAAGCTACCAAGAAATTAATTGAAGATTTTGAAATAAAAATGAGGATGTTTGTTAAAGACCAATTGAAAAAACAATACGGGGAGGATTGGTGGAATTTAGGAGTAGGAACAAACCTCCGAGAGAATGCCGAAAAAAGAAAAATCAAAAAAGAAAAAGAGGAACCTAAACGATATTACGATGTTATTGATTTCCTTAGCTTCATTGATTATCTTTTTATAATGATGCAAAAAAAAAATTGGATAAATATTTTTGAAAAAATTTTTGGATCCTCCCATACCCTAAAGGCTTTTTTTGAAAGAATATCAAGCATTCGAAACGATCTAGCACATAATCGATTTAACGAAGAGGACTCTGAAAAATGTAAAACATATACATCAGACATATTAAAACATCTCCCAGAATAGATTTATTACTGATATATATCGATTAAAGCACATTCTTCTTGGTTTCTATTCAATATTGGAGGAAATAATGAAAACTATCGATTTTATCACTTAGGATTATGAATTCTTTTTTAAATATTTATTTTTTTTTATTTATTGGTAAAATGGGGTCATACTATACTTTTTTTTAAAATAATACTTCTAAAGGTTCTATAGCCATTTTTAGAAAAAATAAAGATGAAAAATGATTATTTATCGGTAAAAAGGTAATAAAAAAAAAATACAATTATGAGGTTTTTTATATCCTAATATTAATAAAGAAGGGTTATTATATGCTAAAAGGAAAAAATGTAATTTGAATTATACTATAATTCATCAGGATGAAAAGTATTAAAAAGTAAATCATGCCAATTATTAATACCAAATTCTTTCCATTTACCAAGGCGAGCTGTTTTATAAATAGTTTTAATCCCCATGCTTTTCGATGTTGGTATTTTACCATTAATTCTCTTGAATTCTCTTAATTCAGATTTGGCTCTCTCAAGTCCCTTTTCTCCTATATATTTATTGTTTTCTTGATTAAAAGTTCCAAAAGCAATTTTTAATAAATCATTCCAATTATTTACTCCAAATTCTTTCATTTTACCCAATCGAGCATTGTTATATATTACAAATATTCCTTTACTTTTAGAAGAAGGTATTTTTCCATACTTCTTCTTATAATCCTTCAATTCTTGAATAGCTCTCTTAAATCCTTCCTTCCCTAAATATTTATTTTTTTCTTTATTAAGTTCTTTAAAAGTTGTTATGAGTAAATCATTCCAAGAGTTAATTTCAAATCCTTTCCATTCCTCCCTAAGAATTGCATTAACAATCCCCCCCATACCTTTATCTTTTATGATAGGAATTCTACCATATTTTATTTTAAATTCTTTTAATTCTTGAATAGCTCTCTTAAGTCCTAGTTTACCTTTGTATTTATTTGTTTCAATATATATTTCTCCAAAAGTATGCATAAGCAAATCATTCCAAGAATTTATATTATATTTTTTCCATCTTCCCTGTTGAATAATTTTATAAATTCCACTAAATCCTTTAGTATTGGAAGTTGGTTTTTTTCCATATTTATTCTTAAAATCTCTTAATTCTTGAATTGCCCTCTCAAATCCTTGTCTTCCTTTATATTTATCAGGTTCAAAATTTATTTCTCTAAAAGTTCTTTTTAGTAAATCATTCCATGAATAAATTCCAAATTCATTCCACTCTCCTCTTCCGATAGCTCCAATTATTCCATTCATTCCTTTTGAATGTGAGGTTGGCTTTTTCCCATATTTTTTTTTAAAATCTCTTAATTTTTTTATAGCTGTATTAAGTCCCTTTTTACCTAAATATTTATTTGGTTGATAATTGATTTCTCCAAATTTTAACTTGAGCAAATCATTCCAAGAGTGAATTCCAAATTCTTTCCATTCACCTCTTCCTATCGCAGTTACAATTCCTCCCATCCCTTTGTTTTTTTGTGAAGGTATTTTTCCATTTATGTTTTTAAAATCTTCTAATACTTGTTTTGCTCGTTCTAATCCTCTTATACCTTTATATTTATTTTTTTCATAATAAATTTCTCCAAAAGCAAATAAAAGTAAATCATTCCAAGAATTAATTCCAAATTCTTTCCATTCACCTCTATTTATAGTATTATAAATTACTCTCATTCCTTTCATATTTGAAATCGGTTTTTTTCCATATTTTTCTCTGTACTTTTTCAGTTCTTGAACCGCATTATTTAATCCAATTCTCCCTTTATATCTATTTATTTCTCTATTATATCTTCCATATGTAAAATCAAGTAAATTATCCCAATTTAATATATTAAATTCTTTCCATTCTCCACGGATGGCAGTTCTATATATAGTATCCATTTCCCCTGTATTAGGTTCTCTTTTATGTTTTTCCTTAAATTTCTTTAATTTAATAATTGCTTTTTTAAGACCTTCAATCCCATGATATTGGGTTGTATCCCTATTAATTTTTCCAAAAGTACTTTTCAGCAAATCATTCCAAGTCCTTATCCCATATTTTTTTAGTACACCCCTCCCAATAGCACTTATTATTGACCCCATCTCCTTATCATTAGATTTTGGAAGTCTTCCTTTTTGTTTCACAAAATTCTTTAATTCTTCTCTAATCCTAAGAAGTATATCATCACCCATATACTCCTTTTGAAGATTTAAATTAACTTCTCCAAAAATTCTTCTTAATAAATCATTCCAAGTTATTATACTATATTCTTCCCAAATACCTCTATATATAGCTTTAGCCATAGATTCAAAATCTTTTGATGTTGGTAATTTATTATATTTTTTATTAAAATTCAATAATTCTTCTTTTGCTTTCTTAAGTCCTTCAATTCCATCATAAATATGATATTCTACATTTACTTTCCCAAAGACGTGTTTTAATAAGTCATTCCACACATCTATCCCATATTTTTTCCAAATACCCTTAGATACTGCTCCTGATATCCAATATATTTCTTTATCACTATACTTTGGCAACCTTTGTTCTTTCTTATAAAATTTATTTAATTCTTTAATTGCTTTTTGAAATTTCTTTTTTTCTTTAAGATCCTGCCATTCTTTAATTGTTTTTTCTCCAAAAGTGAAAATTAATAGATCATCCCAAGATAGAATTCCTAAATCTTTCCAATTTTCAGTTGATAAAACAGAATTCCTTATCCTAATCATTCCTTTATCTTTTGTTTTTGGAAATCTTTTATTTTTGGCAAAAAAATATCTTAATTTACTTGCAGCAATCTCAAGCCCAAGACGACCTTGCCATCCATTTACTTTAAATAATGCTTCTAAAAAATCTTCTTTTTCAATTAACCAATATTTAAGATTTCTTAGAAAGAAATAATCAAAACCATCGTTATTATGATTTGAATAACCAATATCTATAAATTTTAGTAAAATTAATTTAATTCGGTTAAGTTCTTCTATTAACCATTTAGAGCAATATTTAATAGATTTTAGTGTCCATATTCGCGGATGTTCCCAAATATTAATAAATTGATGATCTATTTTAAATGATTTAATATTGTCAGAAATCTTTTCTTTTTTTATTGTATTACATATAACATTCATTTTGAATTCCCTTAATCTATTTCTTTTAACTTTAAATTATTTATTTTTTTTAAATGCGAAAAATATAAATTCATTCCAAGAGTGTATATTTTGTTGTTTCCAATAACCTCTCTGGATTGCTTTTACAATTCCTCCAAAACCTTTTGTTTTATTTGTTGGTAATGCATTATTATCTATAAAAAAGCTTTTTAATTTTTCTTTTGCTCTTTCTAATCCTTTTTCTCCAGTCCATATTCCTTTTCTCACATTCACATTTCCAAATACATTTTCTAAAAGATCATTCCAAGATTTTATTCCAAATTTAGACCAATAATTCCTCTTTATTGCAACTAAAATACTTGCAACCTCTTTTATTTCAGATGTAGGTTTTTTTTTATATTTTTTATAATAATTTTTTAGTACAATTTTAGCTCTATTAAGACCTAATTCACCTTTATATAAATTGCTTGATTTATTTATTTTTTTAAAAGTATAAATTAAGAGATCATTCCATGTATTGATTCCAAATTCGCTCCAAATACCTCTTGCAACTACATTAGAATAGGTTATCATCATTTTATCTCTTGCTGTAGGTAATCTTTTCTGTTTTTTTTGAAAATTTAACAAACAATATTTAGCTTTTTCTAAACCTTTTTTCCCTCGATGTATATTATATGTTTTATTTACTTGACCAAATGTTTCTTTTAATAAATCATTCCATGAGTTAATTCCGAATTTTTTCCAATATTTTTTCTTTTGAATTACTTTATTAGAAATGATATCCATCTCTCTTTGAGTTGGAAATCTTTTGTTCTTATTATAAAATAATTTTAACTTAGTTTTTGCTAACTCTAATCCGATTAATCCTTTCCAACCATTAGCAAAGAATAAAGCATCATATATATTTTGATATTTTGAAATACCATAGACTAATTTTCTTATATATGAATAATTTAAAGATTTTTCTTTATTTTCCTCCTTTAAAATATCATTATCATAGAATTTTCTAATGATCTCTTTCAATTCAGAAAATTTCTGTTTTAACCAATCTGAAAAAAAATCTTCATTATGTAAATACCAGATACCAAGATCAGTCCATAAATCAATATAACTTGGTATTATTTCAAATGGTTTAATTCTATCTTTAATTGTTATCCAATCTATTTCCTTCATTGTCATATAATTCTACCTCTGGATGTTCCGTTTTATAATGGTTTATTAAATACCAATCACGTTTATATGGTTTTTTAGATTTTGGACATCCTCTAAAGGCACATAAGAGTGTTTTATCATCTATAATAACTTGGATTGCTTTCCGAGTATTTATTTTTTCTTCAGATTGAGGATTAATTTGTTCTTCATCATCTTCTTCTATATTTATTGCATTCTTTTCATCAATACTTTCTTTTTTGATAATATATTTTGTTCCTTCCAAGATTACTTCTTTATAATTATTCAATTTAGGATATTCATTACCATGTTCTAAAGCATCCAAAACAGCATGACGAACAATCTCAACAGTTAATCCTGCTTTTCCTTGAGTTCTTTCAAAAAGCGTCATTCCTATTTCTTCATTAATAATAAGTTCATCTCCTTGTTTATAAAATAAATCCCATTTGTTAGAAACACCTAAATTAATAAAATCAGTATAAATTGTAGCTAAAAATTCATGATATTTATCTACTGAGATTGATTCTAAAGGACATGTGTGAACTCTGCCTTGGATAAATTTACCTGCTCTCAGTAAATAAAGACAGTCTGTGGTACCACATAAAACAAAATAAGGTCGATGAGTACAACCTAATTCATCCCAATGATTTTTAGTAGTTAAGTCTTTTAAGGCTTCAAATATTCCAGCAATTTGATGTTTATCACCTGCTTTAAGTAATCTTTGACTCTCATCAAGAATAAGAAGTCTTGTTTCATAGGCATCCAAAGTTTTAATAACTCTTTTACGAAGTTTTACCAATTTTACTTTAGTCTTTTCCCATTCTTTCAATTGTCTTGGATCAACAGGATTTCCAAGACTTTCAAGTAACCAAGTATAGAATCCCTCAACACTTCGGATACTATCTATTAAATTCTTTATTATTATAGGATGCGTTTTTCTTCCATCTTTGGTTGTCTTCCAATAAGAACTAAATTTGACTTTACAAAGCCATGCAAAATAACGTATTAAAAAAGATTTTCCTGTAGTATAATCACCATAGATAAATAAAATTCGACCACGTTCATTTAAATCAAGAAATGCATTTCTAAATCGAGGAAATAAACCTTTTCGAATTATAATTTCTGATGGATCATACATATAAAATGCAGTTCTTTGATTAATTTTAGTTATAAGCTCATAATATTTCTCTTTAATATGGATCAAGGAGAAATGATTCTCATTTATGTCATATTCATTAAATCCCTCATCAAATTTTTCGCTTTTAGCCATTTAAATCACTATTCTTTTGCTTATTAATATCTTTTAAATTAATTTTCTTATTTGTAAATGGATTTGTTTTTTTTGGTGGAATTATTATATTTTTAACTATTACTGGTTTTTGTTGCCATAATTTCTTTAACTCCTTCTTCTGATCCTTTTTATTTAACTTTTTTAAATTATGGTTAATTGTGATTCTATTATTAGATTGATTTGCATTTTCAAAATCAAGATATTGGTTTAATTCTTTCATTTCTTTAGCTTCTATTCTTCCTTCATCAATTTTCTTTGCAATATTCGCATCTATTTTCTTGATTTCTTTTAATGATTTGGGAATATTCTTATAAATACTATAATGTACATTTTCTGCACTATTAACTATACGTTCATATTCATCTGATAATTCCATTCCCATTTTCCATAAGGGCAAATTCTGCATATCTTGGAATTGAAGATTAGAAATGATTGGTATACGTTGTAATTGATTTTTATTATATACTCGATCTCCTAATTTTATTTTCTTAGCCCAGATTGGAATGGGTCTATCTTCATGAGAATTCCACCACCAAACAAATCTTATATCTGAGTTAGAATATCGAATTCTTACCTTTTGTTTATCTCTTAAATAATTTGCTAATTTTATATCATTATATTTTATTTTATTAATTGTAAGTCCATCTTTCAGGTTATATATTATTTTTTTTTCTGGCATTAAATCCCAAGCCAGTTGATGTATCTGATTTTTCATTCTCGATGTTAGTTCTTTAATTTTTCCAGATGGTAAAAAATGAAAATTATGTCCATTATCTTCATAGGCTTGTCGCCATTTTTCTCGAGGTGATAAATTATCCTTATTATGAGGAGATGCATGATAACGAA
This sequence comes from uncultured archaeon, assembly GCA_964525635.1. GTDB lineage: Archaea > Asgardarchaeota > Lokiarchaeia > Sigyniarchaeales > SOKP01 > JAFGOA01. The sequence continues at coordinate 12,389 of CAZGJX010000046.1, read as the reverse complement.
TAATTGCTAATAATAATAATGCCTCAAGTTGTTCAAAAGTTAGTATCGCAAATTTTTCACTTGAATATCCTCCTCGCTTATTTGGGTTACTTTTAGTTGTACCTGTCATCTCATGAAAAGCTTGTCGATTTAAAGTTCCAAGTAATCTTTCAACATGACCACCATATTGTGAGCCCCCCACAGGGCGATATGCTGTATTTATATGATTTTTTGCCATCCATTTTTTCATTTGTATACTAGTAAAATCTCTTCCGTTATCCATATGTAATAAATAAGGTATAACACGAATATGATCCCACCAATCAGCAATAGCTCGTAAATTATCTTTATAATTAGGATCAAATTCTAATTGAATCATTTCATATTCTTCTTTTGGTAAAATATCCATTACTACCATTTCTTGAATTCCTCGCAGTATTTTTCCAATTGTACTTGAATAATTTTTTTCAGCCGTAATAATTTCTTTATTTGAATCAATAGCATTTATTAATGGATTTACATTACCTACCACCATTCTTCTTATTGCCTGAAAGTCAGACTCTATACTTGGTTTTCGATATCGAAAAGCATAACCCAAAATTACCCCTGTATGAACATCCTCTAAAACAGTAATAGATGTTCGATCCATATAATATCGTTTATTTTTTTTCTTTCGAATTAATTTTTGGTTCTCAATAAAAATAGTAATTGGAAGAGCCACTTTATTTATAATATCTGTTAATGTGTGATCAATCTGAACCATTTGACCAATATAATTTGTATAAGGGGTTGCTCCTGTAATAATCATAGACTCTTTCATCGCTTGTTTTAATCCTTCTCGCTTTGTTATTACACGTTTATAAAAATGTTGACAATATCTTTTAATCTCATTTCTAAAAATATTAGCAGTTGTATGTTTAAAATTAGGATTAATTTTTGAAATCTCTAGTAATACTGAAAGAAGTTCACTAGTTTTCGTCGTTAAACCCTGTTGAAATGCATCTAATCTTTTAAATCTTTTATAGAATCTCCATGCATCTGTATAATTCAATCTATTTTGTTTTTCAATACAGATTTCTATAGCATCTTTAAATCTAAGATCATAAAAAATTGCTTTACCATATTTATCAACATCAAATAATCTTGTTTTTCTTCGACCACTTGGTTTCTGAGGAATTAAAGCACGTTGAAATTCTTTTTCAGAGATTTCTTTACTAAGAAATTTTAAATATAATATTTTTAAATTATGGAACTTTCCATAGCTAATCTTAAATTTTCTTATAATATTCTTATAATAATCCCCATTTTCAATTGCTTGAATTATATCTCTGTTTTTAATTTCTATATTTTTTTGATATTCTGTAAGATTTGATCGATTAATTATTCCAAAATCCTCCTTACAAGATTTAATTTCAGTATCTTTTGAATTCCACTGAAATTTATATAAGTCAAGCCATTTATTTAATGGAATTTCATAAAGGTTCTCATTAGGAATTTTAAGAATAGTCTTATCAAATCTAAATTCTTTTTCTAAATCAATATATATCTTTTGACGATAAATTAAGCTGCATATTGCTTTAGTGATCTCTTGTTTTGAGATACTTTTTAATTCTAACTCTCTCTGCAGTTTCTTAACTGTTAAATTTTTATCTCTATTATTATAAATAAATTCTATTATTATTTCTTCATGTTCCTTCTCTGAAAATCGCATTTGACTTTCAAGATCTCTTATATTCTCAACTCTCCAACTTTGATTGATAAATTCATCTGTAAATATTTGAAATTCAAAACCATGTTTATCAGCAAATTCTTTTGCCTGATCCCATTTATAAAATAATTTTTTCTTTTCCTTAGAAGAAAGAGAGTTAATCCATTCTATTGATTTTACTTCAATTATCTTTGGTTTTTGTTCTATCCAAAGAGATGCATTATCTGGAGTCCATTCTTCAATAATTCCATCTTTTCTTATATATTCGAGTTTTTTGCCTAATTTTTTACCAGTTACTGGAATTGATTGAGGTAAGTATAATAGTATATTTGGTTCATGCTCTTGTAATACCATTAAAGTATCTTCAAGGAAAGATTCTCCTCCTAATCGGTTTAAGTAAATTGTTTCCCTTGATTCACGATTTGGATAATATTCAATAGCTATATTTTTCATATATTCCTTTTTAGAATACCTAATTGTACGGAAAGAAACTAATGATGGTTTCACTTCTCTTAATTGTACTAAGTTGAGATTATCTATATAAGGAGATTTTAAACTAATCATTCTGAGATTTTATAATAATAGGTGAATTAATATAATATCAAATCATTCATTTTTAAAGGATATCAGACCATTAATTTAATAAAATCAATAAAAATTTAGAGATATAATATTTAAAACTAATTTAATAATATAATATTAGACAAATTAGATAAAAAATAAATACTCATTAAAAAAGGTCATTTAGATTCCATCGAGTGGAACAGAAAGTAAGAGAGGATACAATTATCAAGATTATTGCGTGTTTTTATCTTTAATGGAAAATCTTGATAAAAAAGATTTTAGATTTATAATAATAGAAAGTCCTAGCAATGTCATTGAGGATATTAACTGCATATTTGAGAATTATATTATATTTAGACAAATTAAAAAAAAAGATGATGGACATTGGAAATTAAACGGGATCAAGGATACAATAGATCATTTATTTGAGATTTTTTCAAAAGATCGGGAGAAAATATATAAAAAATTGAATTTAGATCCAGTAAAAAAACTAGACTTTAAATTTTCTTTTATAACAAATCAAGCATTTAATTCTGATATTAGAGATTTTGTAATTTTTTTAAAAAAAAATAAAAATAAAGAGAGAGATGCTGAATTTCAAAAATTAAATTATCTTATAAACAAAAAAAATAGAGTTAGATTTTTCGATTTTTTAAAATCCTTAGAATTAACACCCTATTTTTATCCCTCTAGAAATCTTGATAGCACTACAGAAGGTATTGAAGAAGAAAGCTTAAAGAAAATAGAAAAAAAATTTAATGTTGATAAAAATATTTCATCGAAAATCCTCGGTGAGATTCTCAGAATCATCACTAAAAAATCTGAAGGAAAAACAATAAAATCACGCACTTTATATAAAATTGATTTAAATAAAGTTGTAATGTTTTACAAAACCAATGAGAATAAAAACATAAGAGAGGAGTTATCAAATGATTTCGAGATAGTCATAACATGTCTCGAGCAATTTATTGAAAAAATTGACCAAGTTATGATAAATATAGAATATAAAAAAAAAGATAATATATTTAAAATCCCTTTAAAAATAGATATTTTTGATAAAAGTTATTATTTTTATTTAATTGATAGAAAAATTACAAGAGAACTTCAATCAGATTTAAATCATTTAAATGAATTAATAAAAGAAGAAAATAATACTTTTATATTAATATTTAGAGGAAAATTTTTAAATTTAGATGGTTTGGATATGAAGAACTTTTTCAATTCAAATGAAAAGTTGAAATTTAAACAATATTTTGAAGAATTGATATTTGATAAAATATGATAATTTTAGAAGAAATTTTAAAAAAATATTTAAGTTCTCTAGAAGTTGGAGAATTCATTGATTTTTATGATTTTTATATTCAAAAATTTTCAGAGGAATCTTTTGATGAAAGTGGATTATTATCTAAAGATGATATTTCTAAAAAACTTAAAGAAATGAAAGAAAAGGGTTTGATAGAAATTAAAAATGATTTTATATGGGCTAAAAAACTATCTATTGAACCAGAATTAATAATCGAAAACCAATTAATAAGAGGGTTAGATCATCTGAAAGGAGATTTTGAATGGAATATAATTGGAATTTTTAGTTTGAACATTCATGAAAATGAATTTCATCCCGAAGAAATTCAAGATCATTTAAATAAAAAAATTGATAAAATTCTATATAAATACAATATAAATATAAGAGAAAATAGTCTCATAAATATTGAGATCTATTCTGATTTTGTTCATGTTTCTCTTCAAGTTAATTATAATTTAATTAGAATTATCTCAAGTATTCAACCAAATAATCGTAACTTTTTTAAGTTTTTAGATTTTTCAGATGGACAAAGTGAAATAAAAAGAAAAAAAATGTTAATTTTTCCTCAAATATGTGGATTTTATTATTGTTATAATCTAATTCAAAATATCTTTTATGATATATATAAAAATACAATTAATTTTAACATAACAAATATTAAATTTTCAAAGAGTAAATAAAATGACAGGAATTCTTTTAAATTTTCTTGAATTTGATAAAAATCCTTTATGTGAGAATTTAGAAATTGTTAAATATTCTCCGTTAGAAGATGTGAATATAGAATTTAACGATGTTGGATTTATTGTAAGAGAACTACGAAGAAATAATAAAAGAATAGCAATATTCCATATTGGAAAGGATATTTATTCAAGTGATAATATAAAAACAACAAATGAAGAGTTTGAGAAGAATTATCAGTCAGAGGTTAGAATATTACTTAATTATACCAATCCTGAACATACAAAATTTATTGAAAAATTAATTGGATCTATAGTAATCAATTTTCTTATGAATGATCCTTCAGAAACTTGGAAAGTTTCTGAAAAAGTAAAAAGGCATGTATATGAAGTTCTAAAATTTGAAGAATATTTATATAAAAGTCGTGAAATTGAATTAAAAAGGGGATTTGTTTTTTCTCCAAGATTATTCTCTGATGGTAAAATTGGATTATTTATTGACTCACGTGTAAAATTATTTTACACAGATACTTTAAGGAATAGAGATTTATTGGAAATGATAAAACAATCAAAAAATAAGTATTTAGTTGACTATTGTCCAGTAGAAAAATGTAGTGAAAAGTCCAATTCTTTTAGTAGTTGTAAACTTTCTATACCCTCTTCAGGATTAATCTTTAAAAATGAAAATATAAAAACAAGTGAAGAAATTTCAATCTCTGGTGAAAATTTAATTCAATATCATAACAAAAAAAAAATATGCTTTAAGCAGATATTAGGAAACCATTTAGACCCCAATTTAAAAACAATAAAAATAGAGATTTCTAACAAACCTTATGATTTTCCTCCTGAAAGATTAAGACCTCAACCAAGATTCGAAAGAATTGATGCTAAAGATAGACCAAAAATTATGGATGAAATTGTTTTGGATCCCGTATCTCGATTTAAAATATCTCTTGATTATGCATTAATTCTTAAGGATATTTTTGTTACAAATCTTAAATTTAGATCTTCAAATCCTTTTTATCTACAAAGAAAGGAATCTATAGGTCGAAAAATAAATTTTAAAAAAACTCCGTTGGAATTATATAATGGAAATTTATCTATGGTTCCTGCTTTAGAAATACAAAAATATAAATCTTGGGATTATAATGAAAAAACTCATGAATCAATTTCTATAGGTATTCTTTATATTGGAGATTTTGATAGATCAGATTTTACTTTAGTTAAAGATGCTCTTAGAAATACGCAAAAATTTAGAGTATGTTTCTCTAATATGTTTAGTTTCAAAAATATTGATATAAAAGAAATTAATACACCTTGTAACATTGGATTTAAATTAGAGACTTTAAAAACTTTCCTTCAAAATAATAATATTGATATAATTGTTTTTGTTTATGGAAATTTAAATAAAGAAAATATTAGCTCAGTTAAAGAGCTAAAAAGCTATTTATATAATAAATCTAAATTGATTCCTACTCAAGGAATAAACTTCGCAACTTTTATGAGAAGTTATAATAAAAATATAACTAATTATTTTAGAAATATTTTTTTAGGTATATATGCTAAATCAGGATATACAGCATGGCGATTAGATAAAAAAGAGAGAAAAAATCAATTATATCTTGGTATTAATATTCATTCAAATATAGAATCTGATGAAAAGGCATTATCAATAGCGATTTACTCTAATATTGGAATTTTAATTAAAATATATTACTTTAAAAGTAAAATTAATGAATTTGAAACTAAATTGATAAATATTTTAAATAAAATTATAAAATTAGATTCTGATAATTCCTTAAATTGTATGTTTTTAGGAAATATTTTTGATGATGATAAAAATATTTTTCTAAAATCTTTCAAAAAAAATAACTTAGATTTTTCTATTTTTGAAATACATCAGAATAAAATAGTCCGAATCTATTTTGAAAAAAATGGAAAAATAGCACCAACAAAAATTGGAGATTGTATTATTTTAGATAACTATGAGGCATATTTTATATCATTCAAAAATTATCAGGGAACATGTCAACCAACTAAAGTTGTTAAGAAGGAATCATCGTATGATTTTGATTTTGATGAGATGTTACAAAATCTTTTTGATTTAACGCAATGTTATACTGGTTATTCTCAATTTCGAATAACTTTACCGCTTCCTGTACATGCAGTTAGACATCTAATGAATAATCTCATCAACACAAATATAAAAGAAATTGAAACAAATTTACCTATTTTTATTTAGTGATAAACTTGATTTGGATACCTGGATGGAAATTAAAAATAAAAAAAGAAAATATAAGAAGATATAAGATTTCTCTGGATTATCCCATGAGTATTGATTCATTGAGATATTATATAACTAGTGGAGAATATACAATAAATATTCCCTTTTCAATATTTCAAGATGAAAATGAGGACTTTGGAATTATATTTAGAGATATAGATGATGTAAATGAATTTTCTTTTTTGATTAGTTCAAATTTGATAATTATTAAAGATGAAATCTCTGAACCATGGTCTATTCATCAATTGAGGTCTATTGATTTATTCTTAAAATTATATATAGAATTTTTAATTGTTAAAAATTCCAATGGCATTTATTTACCTGCTAAAGAGGTTAGAAGTTGTTTAAAAAAATACTCAAAAGGTAGAATAAGTAAAAGAGGTGAACCTATAGATTCCATAGATTCAGATTTTCCTTATAGAACAAGATATGAATTATGTGAAGCGGAAGAATTCGGCGTTATAGATTATGAAAATGAAGAATTTATATTGACTTATATCCCACGTTATGAAATACACGACTCAATTTTAAATTTTCCTCAAAATGAGTATATTATGGAAAAGATAAATAAAAAATGGGAAGATGTTTATTGTTATACTATAGAAAAATTCCAAGATAGACTAAATAAAATATCAATATTAATTGAAAGTTTATTAGTTAATGATAACTATGTAAATATAATTAAATCTAAGATAATTATTCAAGAAAAAAAACTTAGTTATCCAAATCTTCAATCAATTATTCTTAATGGAGAAAAATCATTTTCAGATCTTTTAAAAGAAGAAATATTAACTCAAATGAAAGAGAAGTTATCAATAAGAATTATAATTGATAAAACTATAGAATTAAAAAATAAGGATAAAAAGATTCTCAACAATTTTTTAGATCATATAAAACAATATTTTAATGTGATTTCAATTGAAGATTTAAAACTAAATTTTAATATAGGGAAAAAATTTGATGATAATAATTTAGAATTTGATACGAATTCAGATATAAATTCACTTTTTATACTAAATAATTTAGAAATGGGTTCTCAAAGTATTTATGATGAAATTAAACAAAGATTTTCTTTACCCCATAAAGTATTAACATTAAAAACTATTTCGGAGTCCGAGGAATATGAAATCCAATTTATCTTAATATATTTGTCTTTAAAATTTAGAATAAGCTATAGAAATTATTTAAAAATTCAAAATGATAATAATATCTTAATTAGTTTTAATATATCAAAACACTTTGATTTAGGATATTGTTGTATATTTTCATCTGTTTTAATAGACCAAAAACATATTGTTAATAATTCTCTACTACCTCTTACTTATAATAATAATACTTTCATAAAAGAAAAGGTAAGTGAATTTATATTTAATGAAATAACAAAGATAAAAAAACAAGTACAAAATAAAAATTTAATAATTGTTTATAAAAACAATTTAGATTTGAAAACATATATCAATAATGCTATAGAAAAGATACAGGATATTTATGTTACTGAAGTACTTGATATTCCATTTAAAATATTTAAAGTATCTGATGATAATATTCAAATACCTAAAAATGGTTCTTATTTTATTATCTCAAAAGATAATGAATATACAAACATTTGCCTTATATCTAATGGATATCCAGATAATCCAAAAAAAGGGATACCAAATCCAATATTAATTAAAATTAATTCAAAGGATGATTCAACTATTTACAATATCTTAAATTCATTTTTCTCTCATTCATTTTTACATCCTACAAGTTTAATAAAACCAAATTTACCAATAGAGTTATATCAAATATTGAATATTTTTAATATACCAATTATATCAATTTTAAATCAAGAATATCAAAGGTTTTTATTATGAATTTTAACATAAAAATAGGAGTTACTGAAGTTAATGATTTTAGATGTGAAAGGAAATTCCCAATTTTATTTTGGGTAAAAAAAAAAAGGATTGACTTAGAAAAACCTACTAGATGGCGTTATTCAATGATAGTAGGAAGATTAATTCATATTTTGATCCAAGATACCTTTAAAAAATCTTTTGATAAAATCTTGTTTTATATTGTACGGAAAAGATCATCAATTAAAAATGCTATCTATGAAGTATTAAAAGAAAGATTTTATGAGATTTCTGCCCTATTACAAGAATTAGAATTAAATTATGAAGATGTGGATACATTATTGGAGACATATACTGCACAAGAAATTATAGAATTAATTGAACCCCAACTAGAAATTTTAGCAGAAATTTCTCAAAAATTAATAAAATTAGATAAAAATGGGAATTATTACTCTACTTTAATTGATAATGAACTTACAATAAAAACTAGATTAGAATCAAATATTTATCTACAAGGAAAAATTGATATGATTTCTTATAATAGTTTTTCTTCAATAACATTAATTGAATTAAAAACAGGTAAAAGGGAATATAAAAGTCATTTAGATCAACTAAAAATTTATGGTGAATTATCAAGAAAGCTCATTCCTGATAATATTGATTTAAATTTAGAATTATGGCATTCTCATCCAGAATGTGATCGTGAAAATCCTATAAAACCAGTAAATTTAACAATTAAGAAAAAATTAGATAAAATTAAATCACAGATACAAATTTCTAAAAATTTAAGTAAATCTTCTGTCAAACAAATAACCCGAAATATTGACTATTTAGGGTGTCAATTTTGTGGTCAAATGTGTGATAGATTAGATGAAATTTTTGATTAGCGTTAATATTCATAAAAAATTAGTGAAATGGGGATAAAATTATTCTGAGAATATTATTAAAATTGACTATAAATTTGTAATATATTGAAAAAAGGTGGTATTTTATTACAATTGAGTTATTTGAAGGTAATACTTGGATCGCATATTTTGATATATCGGGATTCAAAAATTTTATGAAAGAAGAGAATGGTCTAAATGTATTAAATAAATTTATGGATAATGCCTATCATGAATTAGAAAAATCAAGTAAAATTTATGGGATTTTTTTTTCAGATTCAGGGATTTTATTTTATCGGAAGGATATACCAAAAGAAAATGAAGGACTACTATTTAAAACATTAAATAAATTATTGAAATTTATAAAACAATTGAATACTAAATATATTATCCCAGAACCTAAATGGGGAAATGTTTCATTTCTTACGAAATGTTGTATAGCTTTTGGAGAATTTAGATATCAAAAAAAACAAGAACATCAATATATATTAAAAAGACCTGTATATGGTAATGGTTTTGTTAAAGCAGTAATGTCAGTAGAAAAAGATCCTCATCAAATGGAGATTGGAGAAGTGAGGATACTATATAATAATCTGGGAAAAAAAATTTATTCTAAATTTCAAAATAACACGGAGTATGATGAATTTAAACATTTATACCAATTCTCCGAGGATCATA
>CAZGJX010000046.1:0-2467 GCA_964525635.1 uncultured archaeon | reverse complement strand
TATTATTCTTGGACATATAAAAAAAATCCAAATAAATCTTTGAATAAAATTCGAGTAGAAATGGAAAAAAAGTTAAATAGAGAGAAATATAAGAAAATGCAACAGATGTTTGAAGATCAAACAAATATGTATAAAAATTGGATTTAAAACTAAAAATATTAATTCTTATATCAAAGTTAGGAAAGGTCAGTGGAAAAGTGTCTTTTCTATTTTATTATAAAAAATTTTATTGTAAATATCTTAGAGAATGTTTTTCAAAAACTTTTTAAAATATATTCAAATTCCTGATTTCAAATTATTGATATATTGAGATATGCTATTCTTTATTATCTTTTTTTTGATTAGTTAAGAAAAAAAATTTGTTATATTTTGATTTTTTTATGTTTAATTTATATCCAAGTTCTTTATTTTATTTTTAATTTTTATCATCTTTATATTCTGAATGATTTGAATAGGTTAATTGAAAAAATTAATCCTAAAAAAACAACTTGAAGAAAATATTATTTATAAACGATTAAAGCAATGATTTTTAAGAGGAACGACTTTAAAAAAGAAACTAAAGATATATTGAATCAAATTTTTAAACATCTACCAGAAAAATTTTATTATCTTAGATATGGAGAAATAAATGATTTCTATTTGGATTTGGTACGGCATTAAATTTTAACTATTAAATAGTCTAAATAATTACCAGAAATAGTATTTATCTATAATATTTTTACAAAAAATAAATAAAATAAAGTAAATTATATATGTAAATATTCCTAACTTAATTCTTAGATATTATATTTTATATTAACTTCAATAAAGAAGATGATTAAAATGTCAATACAAAAAGATGATTTTTTTAATCTAAACGATTCTCAAAAAGACTTAATCACAAAATATTACAAAATTTTTAAAGAGCAAATAAAACCAGATAAAAAATTGAAGGAAAGCGAAATTAAATTTAAGAACTTAATAAATTCGAGAATTCAAGATGACACATTGGACTTAAGTGAGGAAGATATCGACAATCTTCTACGTTATATTCAAACCTTATCAAACTTAGACTGGGCGTTTGGTCAAATCAAAAAAGCAATAGAAGAAAAGAAATTACTTTTAAAAAACTTTAATATTAAATTATATAGACTGTATAAAAATGAAGGAAAAAGACCAGAATTCTACAAATTTCTTATAGATTTTAGATCCTTACATCAAATAGGTTATGTAACATCCTCTCAGATAGCCTGTTTTATTAATAAAGAAAAAAATCCTTTATATACAGATCAACAGTGGAGTATAGTAACAGAATATCTAAAAATTCCTAAATGGAATAAAAATTTCTCAATCCCAGAAATCTCAAATTTTTATGAGAACTTATATTCATTTGAAAAAAAATTTTTGTATAAAATCTATACTCTTAGTAAATTAAGAGATTATATTAATAGCTTAGGTTCAGAAAGTTTTGATTTCTTTAAACTAGGTAAATTTCTTTGGGGATTATATGAAGAACAAAAACAAATTAAAAGAGAATCAGAAATTGAAGAAATAGATCTAGACAAAATTGAAATAAAACATTCAGATTTAGTAAATCAAATATTAGAAGTTTGGAAAAGACTAATCCCAAAAATTCCAAAAATCGAAAAAAAAAAACGTATTCATTTTGATCTCATAGAAGAAAAAAAAAGATCAACTGAAATAATAAATAAGGTAAATCAATTTATTGATAATCCAACAGCAGGAGAAGAAGAGTTTAGTGATTTTTGGAAAGCTCTTTATGGAGCTAATCAACAAGGTCAGGCAATATTTGTTATAGAAAAAAATCAAACTCCCACAGGTAAATTTGACGTTGAAAAAATAAAAAATACATTAAAAGAAATGATAGATGCTGATAAATATAAAATAGAATGGGAACAAGAAAAATATATAAAAGGTGCTAGAAAAACACTTTGGGAGCTTTTTGGAGTGATTCATCCAAATAAACCTATAATAAATAGTTGTTCAAGGAATGGTCTTTATTATTTATTAAATAGAGAAATTCCTGATGATTATTATGAAATTAAGAAGAGTATTGATGAATTTAAAAAATATTATTTAGAAAAAATAGGACATGTAACATCATCGGATGATATTTCAATTATACTAAAATCTTCGATATATGAAGAAATTGATAAATTATTTAATGTAATAGATAAATCAAGAATACAAGATTATCAAAAAGCTGATGATAAAGATGCCAAGGAACTATTTGAATTAGTTAGTAAATTAAAGGGAACTTACCAACACCCGGTCGGTTTTGATGAGGTAGAGATCGAGGTGGAAATTGAGGCTGAAAATCTGATATTTGAAAATAAAAGAGAATTAATAAATAGAATTAATATAACACTTAAATCAGGAAAGAATGTAATTTTAATTGGACCTCCAGGAACTGGGAAAACTAAATTAGCAACGGTTATTTGTGAGTCTCTAAAAGGTAAAGGTAATT
>CAZGJX010000045.1:0-31382 GCA_964525635.1 uncultured archaeon | reverse complement strand
TTTACAAAAAATAAATAAAAGGTGGTTCAATTATTATCTAAACAGACTTTTAAAACCATAATTATCACTATTTGTAAAATATACATTTTCTTTAGATAATATACTATTTATTTTCTGAAAAAAAAGTTCTTGGTGAGGATTTCTGTTCTTTTTGGAAGGAACACTAATATATATAGGAATCTTTTTTATTTTAGAAATATAAGTAGAATAAACTCTACTGAGAAAATTTTTTATTATTTTATTTAAATTATTATTTGGATTGAGGAATTCATTATTTTTATCTAAATTTACAGAAATATATTGAATTAATCCAGAATCAATATTATTTTGATCAATATTTGCAATGTCAAAAATTCCGTTATTATCTTCAATATTAATATCACGAATAATCAACATAGGCTTCTCAGACAAATAAATCATTGATCCTTCAATATGGTTCCATAAAGTAGGTTTCTTTCTTTCTTGTTATCAGTAACTATATCTCTAGGAAAACCTATAACTAAAGCTCCAAATGATTTCTTTATTGCATTCTTAATATGTATAAATCCTTTTAAATGTGAATGAGAAGTAATTCCCAATGTATTCCTTATAAATCTATAATTATCAATATGATAATTATCAATTATATTATAAATTAAGTTTACAGATTCTTCAATTTTCTTATTATAAGGAGGAGTTGATATACTTATAAAAATAGGAATTTGTTCCATATAAATCTAAAAGAATAATTTAAGTAAAGATATAAATTTTATGTTTAGGTCGATATATTATATTCTATTAAAATACTAATAATAGAAGGTAATCAATGTTTATTCTTCTTTATCATTACTCAAAGGAAACTTTCGAATATATCCATAATCCAAGTATTTTTTAATATAAAATTGATATATTTATATTTTTCTTAAAAATCTTTTTTTTAATGGAAAAGATCAGGTTTTACATGGAAAATGGAATTGAAAGTCCACTATTATCTTATTGTTATTATCAATTTTAATCGTAAAATAACTATTTGACTAGATTCACTTTTATAAATGATCTCTGTTTTTAATTAAAGAAATAGAAGATTTAAACAGATAATAGGAAATCTCAGTAAGATATTTACCTAATTTAAGTAGAATAGGAGGTTCTATTGATTTATTTTTATTTGAATATTTCTAAAGATTTTTATTTTGAGTAATAAGTCATATTTATTATAGAATTTACAGATTTGCACGAGAGTTTTCGTATAGTTCTTTTAATGCATCATCTTGATCATTAGGCAAAAGTCTAAAATACCTTTCAAAATAATGTACCGATAATTTATAGTCCATGAGTTCATTGAAAAGGCTACCAAGTTGTTTTAAAGCTTCTTTTTCATTCTTGTTATAAGAAAGTGCTTCTTCATAACATTCCACGGCTTTCTCATATAATTCCTTAAATTCATACACCATCCCCAATGAACACCATGCTTTAGAATTACTTCCATCAAGAAAAACTAATCTCTCATACCATTCAATAGCTTTATCTATATCATGGGGGAAATAGTGTTTTGCCATTAATTCTGTTGCTTCCTTGTTATATTCATCCAATTCAAGGATCTTCCCGAGATTTTCCATTAATTTATCATTTTCTCCTTTTTCAAAATAATCTTTGCTTGTAATGAGTAATTTTTGAATTTTAGGATTAATTTTTTGATTTGCTTTTTGATAATAACTTTCCGCTTTCTTTTTATCCCCTATTAACTTGTAAATATCTCCTATCGAATTTAAAATTTCACCATTATTAGGATCTGATTCGATTATTGTATTATAACATTCAAGGGATTTTTGATAATCATTAAGAAGGAAATGGATTGAAGCCATTTTATTCCAAATAGTATTCTTCTTTGGCTTGTATTGAACTATTATTTCATATATTTCTAATGCTTCATTATACTGACTTAGAGATAAAAAAATATCTCCCAATTCTTCTAAAAATTGTATTATTGATCTCTGTTCATACATATCAGAAGGTTTAGGATGTAAGTGATGATATTCTCGGAAGAATTTGAGTGCCTTTATATACAGGGGAAGGCGCGGACCCTGATGGATGGAAGACTCTGCTTTTTCTTTGAACTCTCGTGCTGCGTCAAAAAACATCTCGCCTAAAACATTTCTTGCAACGCGTGAATCAGGATATATTTCTAAAGCTTTATTATAACATTCAAGAGCTTTTAATTTTTTACCACGTTTCCTATGCAAAGAACCTAATATATAAAGCGCGCTTAATTGATATGAGGCGGGATCTTCCATTTTTTCACAACATTTCAAAACAAATTTATATTCCTTATTTTCAAGGAATAATGCTGCTTTTTTTTCCCACAAGTCTGTATTTTTTGGTTCATAATCCATTACCCATTGATAACATTCTTTAGCACGTTTTTTATCTCCATTTTGACGGAATTTACGACCTAACTTAATCTTTTGAATTATTGAATCAGATTCTTCATCAGAATTCATGAATAATATAATTTTTATTAGAATAAAAATAAATCTATTAGTTTAAATCAATTAATCTTGAAAGATATTAAGAGAATCATTATTTATTAAATCATTATATAACTTTAAAGTAAAAAAAAAGGAGTAAATTTTAGATACTTAAAAAATTACTTCATCACTAGGACATATCCTTGCAAAGTCTTTAAAAATTTTTTAGATTATATGTCCCCTTTTTTTCCTACAATTGATTTATCTTGAATTGACATAATAATATATATTTCTGATTATTTATTCTTTTTCAGAAAAATGAATAATTTTCTTAAGTGTTATTAATCTAATAATCTTTCCATGGAAAATGATGATTTTTTAATGGAAAATGGATTTAAAAGTCCACTTTCGTGAACAGAAAATTATATGTATGTGATATCTCTATAATATTTTTTAAATAAAAAATGTTAATAATTAGATTGAAATAAAAAAGATCTAATACTTTTTAGATATGAATTAGAATTTGTTATTTAAATTTAGAATAACCATCCCATTTTTTATCATTTCTGGTATATGTAGTTAAAATATATTTCTTGAATAAAGACTATAAATTATTGAAATGCTGTATAAAATTACATTCTTCGTTATGATAAATTATATATTCTTTAAAGCCACTTGTGGATAGTATAACTGTTACAACAAAATTTTTATTATTATCAAAATACTCAAAAATTTTATTCTCAAGAGTATTAAGATATTCATTCTCTTCTTTAGATTGTAAACCATTTTGAGTTTGTATCAATAATTTAAAGGAAATACCAGAACATAAATTGAAATATCCTTTTCCCTTAATTTTTTTAACACCAAAATTACGTCTTATAATCATTGGTTTTCCTTGATGTTCACTTGTACCTATTACCCAATCATCTTTTATTTCAGGCATTTTTTTTGGCATTTAGATTCCTTTCTCCTTATTAAATTTATTGAATATATTATTTAATTGAGTTTAATTAATTATTTTATAATTTACAACCAATATAAAATATCTTACTTTTTCAAAATAGGTTTTATAATAATCCAAGAAAATTGGATATATTAGAAGAACGAGGGACCTTCACATTAAAGTAATTCTCAACGATTTCAATCAAAAAATCTAGATATGGTATATTAATCTCAACATTGTACTTTTTGGCAATATGATCTAAGATTTCCTTTGATTGAACCTCCTTTCCATTAATTTTTTTAACAAATTCAGCAATTGATTCCGCTAAATTGTAAGATTTTCTGATTTCATTTTTAAGGATTAATAAACTAGAGTTAATGTCATCCTGTGAAAAAAAATCTTCAACAATCGTTCTTTCAACTTTAAGATCTTTTGAATTAATAATGTGCTTCTTATCTTGAATTATTTTATTCCCTTCTAAAATGATATATTCCTTGTATTTATCCATATTTTTAAAAAAAGCATCACTGGTGATGATTTCGACTTTATTTTCAAAAGAATAATCCAAAACATAATCAATTAGATTCTTAATATGTTTATATAAAAAATCTTGGTTATTTAATAAAACTAAATATCTTCTGAGAAAAATACCTCTAAGTAAATAAGCTATTAATGATGCTGGTAAATTTAATTTTATTAAAACTACATCAATATCATCAGATTTTGTTAATTTATCATCATCAGTTTGTTGTGGGAGTAGTTCAGGAATCTTAATATGAAAATCTGCTATAAAACAATCTCTTACATGAAGGTTTTTATCGATATAAGCTATGAATGAATGATGACATATAATTCTTTCAGCAATATTTACTGATAATAATCCTCTGTTTGTCTTCTTAAATTCATCATCTGAGATTTCAATGAATCCTATTTTTAAGCAAGATGGACAACGTACTTCAACTTTCATTGTTATTCCTTTTATTTATAATTAATATAAATAATTAATGGGTGTTTACTTATGTTTTTAATTTATTTATTATTTAAAAACCTATTAATTGCCTTCAAATTAGAGATCTATATTTTTTATATATTTGATATGTATCTCATAAAAGTATTCATAATTATATTTATTTCAAAATTATTCAGATATGTTTAGTAATTTTTCATTGAGGAAGAATAAAAAAAGAACTGAGAATTCTGAAATGAGTGTTTATTTAGCTATTATTCCCAGATAAAAAAATATTATCAACTATTTGGTCAATAGTTAGACGACTTTCTTCAGAAATGTCTAAAAAAGTCTTCACGGACATAATTAAACTTTCAGCTATATTTGTTAAAAGAGATATGGTCTCTATGAAATTATCTAATTTATTTATAGCGAGATAGGAATGCCCTTTAAATACATATCCGAATGAAAAAATATCATGGGATTTAATAATTATTAGGTATTCCCCATGTTTAATTCTATCGATAGAACCTGAATTGGAAAAAGCCTCTTTACCAAAAATATTTATAGCAGAGATAAAACTTGTAATGAGATCATCATCATTAATCCCTATATCTTGAAAAGTTCTACTATATAAACATCTACCATTATGAGGATACATTATCACTAGATATACAGGATTATCTTCTATAGTTGGAAACTCTTCAATTTTCGTTCTCAACATTTTTGAAAATAAAAATTCATGTCTAGCATGTTTCACTCTTTTCTCTAAAGGAATATTATCTTCAGCAATTTCTTTCCATTTATCTAGATGAGATAATAAATGATCATGTTCGTTTGAAATCTTATTTGCTAAGCGCCTTAACCCATATATCTTAGCTGTATTTTGAGCTTTTATTAATAATAAACGTGCTTTATTTATTTCTAAATTAATTAATGCTATTTTTGCTTTAAAAAAGTAAGTCTCTGCTAATAAGTTATATAAGAATTTAGATTTTGAAATTACAAGTAATTTATCAGAAAGTTCTTTTATTTCTTGGAGAATCTTCTTATTTGCTGATAGTTCTAATTCATATATTAAAAGTTCACATAAATTTGTCATAGCTTCAATTGTTATTTCATGATCGATTATCTTCTCTTTAACTAATTTTTTAAGAATTAATCCCGCTTCCATTTTATCCATTAAGCGATTGCTCGATTTTAAAATAATTGCTTTATCTAAATAATATAATTGTTCATATTGAGAAAAATCAGGATTTTCTTTATATATTTCATTTAATTTTTTCAAATATTCGTTAGCTTTTTCAAGTTTTTCACTATTTACTAAAAGAACAATTAAATAATGCAAAGTTCTTGTTATTGATAAATTACAATTGAGATAGTGAAAAATATATATTTTACGTTTTTCAAATAATTTTAAAGCTTTAAGCAAATAATCATTTGCTTTAGAAAAGTCTCCAAGCTCTCCATATATTTTACCAATAGTCGTATAATATGCGGGTTTTAATATTTGATCATTCCTTACCTCAGGCATCATTATTATTTTTTTATAGTATTCTAAACTTCTTTTAAGCTCACCTTTTTGACTATAGACATTTCCAATACTATAATATGATTGTGCAATTAAGTTTTTATATCCTGTTTCCAATCTATTATCCAAATTTTTTTCAAAATATAATACTGCTTTATCTAAGTCTCCTTTCTCATATAAACAACTTCCAATTAAGTAATAACACATTGAATTTGAATGTCTATATACTTTTGGTTCTCCAATTTCAAGACATTTTTCAGCATAAAAAATAGCTTTATCTAAATCTCTTAAGTGATATTGGACTCCACTTAAATTAATTAAACTCCAAATAATACCAAGTTCAACATCGATTTCTTCTGCTAAACTTAAACTTTTATTTAGATATATTTCACCATTTTTAAAATTCCCAATAGATATTGTTGATGTACCCCAATTTAATAATGACCACATCATTCCAACTTTATCATTTATTTCTTTTCTTAACTGATAACTTTCTTCAAATAATTTAATTGCAGGGTACATTTCAAATCTTTCAGCATATATTCTACCTTTAAGGAATTTAAGATAGGCTTTTCTTAGCTTTAATTCGTTAGGGTCAAAATGTTGGATTTCTTTTAAAAGTGAATTTCCCTCTTCTATTAATTCAATTGATTCTTTAAATAAACTTAAACATATAATATTCTCTACCTTTCCAAGGATTGCATCTATTTCTCCTAATCTAT
The DNA here is from genome assembly GCA_964525635.1 of uncultured archaeon. Classification (GTDB taxonomy): domain Archaea; phylum Asgardarchaeota; class Lokiarchaeia; order Sigyniarchaeales; family SOKP01; genus JAFGOA01. Next base: position 24,796 of record CAZGJX010000045.1, on the reverse strand, counting down.
CTTCTCTCTCCTGACATTTTACTATTACTTTATTGGCAAATTCGCTACCTTCTTGAAATTCTCCTTTATCCAAGTATTTAATTAATTTATAGAATTCTTTACTTAGAAGTATTTCATTATTTGATATACTTTCTTCCTTAGTTAAATTATTTGCTATTTTTGATTTCCTATTAAGCCCCATAAGCAATAAAATGATTTAATTTATAGATAAAATTATTTTTAAAACACTTAATTATACTATATTTTTATTCCATCATTATAATATAAATAATCGAATATATTTTTAGTGATAATTAAAAAAAAAACTTCTGCTCAAAAAAAAGCATTTTCTATTTTTAGTATGATAATTTCAATGATAGTTGAAATAAGAATATAAATTATAAGATTTATTGGAATAAGTTATCTTAGCTTAATATCTAATAACTTTTCCATAATATTTTTCAATTCCATTTGCTATTAGTAATAAAATTAGGACTCCAGTTGGTTCAGAAATTGTAAAAGATAAACGTCTGTCTAAAAATGTGATCGAAATTGAATATGAAATTATGAAAAATATCGAAAAGACTGCTAAGGTTATAATTAATGGTATTGTTATGGGAAAAATTAATATTTTTTTAGTAAGAGTAATATCTGATTTTTTTTTTTTGAATTGAGTTTTTAATTGTGTTCGTTTTTGGACTTGAGCTATACTTTCAAATATAATCATTGCTCCATAGGTTAAACCTAGAGAAACTGCTAAAGGAATAATTATAAGAGCAAAATAATTACCAACTCTTAAAATGAATTGAGCGATTATTATAAAAAGGCTTTGGAATAATCCACAAGCTCCTAAAAACATTAATGCAATTCCGTAATAGTTTTTTGATTTCCAGCGAATTCTAACCGGCATTTTAATGATCTTTTATTTTGTTTTTAATTAATGGGCCAAGGGAGGATTTCAGAATATTTCTAATCGAAAGATTCTATTGAACTCCCGACCTTTCGCACGTCAAGCGAACGTTTGGTCAAATTTGGATTAATTTCAAATTTTCATACCACTAGACCATTGGCCCAATGTTAGGTTTTATTTATTTATAATGCTTAAATAATATTATTTTAAATAGAGCAGTAAATAATAAATATTTTATCAAAATGCTACAATGTTTATATATTTACTTTTAAGTGTTAATTTCTAAATTAAGATATAAATAAAGAGTAAGAAAAAAAAAAAATTATGGTTTTTTCTCTCGTAGAGCTTTTACAAGAGGAACCTCAATCCCTGATAAAATTTCAAGCATTGCCCCTCCACCTGTAGATATAAAGGATACTTTATCTGCATAGCCAAACATTTCTGCTGCCGTACCCATTTCGCCACCCCCAATTACAGTTAATGAATTATTTTCAATCGTAGAATTTGCCATAGCAGCAATCATATCCTTAGTTCCTTTTCGAAATATTTCTTCTTCAAAAATACCTGGTGGACCATTTGCTACAATAGTCTTACATTTTTTCATAATATTAGTGAATTCTTTAGTTGTTTCTTCTCCAATATCACCAGTAACGGCATTATACTCCTCTAAATCATTAATTTCGATATTTTTTCTATTTCCATTATCATTTATTATTAGATCTTTTGGTAAAATGATATTTTGTTTATATTTTTCATATGTTGCAATAATATCATCCTTAGCTTTTGATAGATCTTTCTCAATTGCCTTTTTATTTGGTTCTCCTGTATGAATTCCAAGTGCTTCCATTATTAAAATAGCAGTTAAACCCGCACATAAAGCATAATCAAGTCTATCATTTTCAAAATTAAATTTCATCGCTTTATATTTATCAATTGCTTTTGCTCCACCAATTAACATGGCAATAGGTTTTTCTGGATTATCTAAAAGTTTTGCCATATATTCAAATTCTTTAACAACAGTTGGACCTGCTATTAATTTTGGCCATCCAATTATTGATGGTTGAGCTCTATGAGCGGCTCCAAAAGCATCGGCAATAAAATAATCAAATAATGGTGCTAGTGCTTGGATCATCTCTAATTTTTCCGCTTCAGAAAAGTCTTCAAATGTCTTATTTTCAGTATCCCACATTCTAACGTTCTCAAGTACTAGTACTTCCCCAATTTTTAAATCTTTAATTCTTTGAATTGCTTTTTCTCCGAAAATATCGTCAACAAAATTCACAGGCATATCTGTATATTTTTTTAATTCCTCTGCATGTAATTTTAAGGAAGTGAAATCTTTACTACCTGGTCGAGATTGATGCGCCATTATTACAACGGCAGATTCTTTAAATTCTTCTAATGCTTTTCCTAATGCCTGTATTCTTGGTGATTCACGAATACTTTTATTTTGAACATCTATATTTGAATTGATGTCCGGTCTAATTAGAACTTTTTTACCTTTTAAATCTACATCTTTATAAGATACATAATCGAACATTTTTAATTATCACATCAGAATAATTTTTATATTTTTAATTAATATAGCAATATGAATAAAATTTTGTTAATTATTATCTTAATTTTACAATTTAATTATTAAATTAACAAATACTCATTAAATATAGAAGAAAATAGATTTATTCTGAAATAATTCTTAAATATAGCAATATAATAAAATCAATAGTTGAAATGAGTAATATAAAAGATATTCTGGAAAAGCTTACTAAACAGGAAATCTCAATCGAAGAAGCAGAGAATTTACTTAAAGTAAACATAGTAAAATCTGTAGAAGATTTAGCCAAATTAGATATTTTACGTGAAGTGAGGACTGGTATACCAGAGGTTATTTTTGCTGAAAAGAAAGATCCAAAATTATTATTAGAAATAATTAAATCATATTTAGAGGAAAACCATTTTGTTATAATATCAAGATATAAGAGGGCACATAGAGATTTTATCATTAAAAATTATAATGAAAGTGAAAAATATGATATTGAAATTAATGAACCTGGTAGAATAATCATAATAAAGAAAAAGAATTTCAACTTTGTTAAAAAGAAAGGTATAGTTGGTATCATTACAGCAGGTACTTCTGATATTCCTGTTGCAGAAGAAGCAAAAATTATAGCTAATGCAATGGGATGTGTAACTATATCTAGTTATGATATTGGAATTGCGGGCTTACATAGGATTTTCGAACCATTGACTAATATGATTAAAAAGAAAGTAGATGTAATTATAGTATGCGCAGGTATGGAGGGAACTTTGCCAGGAGTAATTGCTGCCTTAGTAGATGTTCCTGTCATTGGTGTTCCAGTTTCCTCTGGATATGGGTTTGGAGAAAAAGGAAAAGGAGCTTTAATTACCATGTTACAATCATGTTCACCAGGATTATTAGTAGTTAATATAGATAATGGTTTTGGTGCTGGAGCTTCTGCATCATTAATCGCTAATAGAGTTAAAAAAATAAATTAATCCTAAGTGTAGATATGTTTTTATTTAGTTTTTACCAAATCTTATTTATTTAAAACAAAAACATAATGCGAAATATCTTTAAATATTATGCAATAGCTTTGAGAATTTGAAGTTATTAATCTTGATCTTATTTATAATGTATATTTTGAACTCAAATGACAATAGTATAACCTAATGACCTTGATTAGATCCTTTTTGTCTATGATAAAACTATATTTATAATAAAAATAGTAAATTTTCTAAAAATCTATAAATTTCTATATATATAATTATAGGTTAAAATTAAAATCTATTTGGAATGGAGCTTGAAATTGAGAAATCTTTATTTAAATAGATAATAAATTAATAAAATAATTATTTGATTGAAATTTAGCTAAAAGATAAGGTTAATTAGATTTATTTTTTTATCCGTTTATAATAATATTAGTTTATTTTTTAAGAGGAATAACTATAAATATATCATTGATTATAATGTATATTGTACTATTTTTAATAAAAATTCAAAAAAAAATAAACAAACTGAAAAAATAACGTAGTTGAGACTAATGGTCGCAATTATGGGCGATGATCTTTTTAAAAGATCAAAAGAATTGTTTAAAAGCGGTGACGTCAGCGTCAGAAATACTCTTGATATATATGAGAAATTTCTTCTGAACATAGATAAATCAAAAGATTACAAGGAATATATTGACTTCCTAAGAAATCTCTTGAAATACTGTAAGAATAACGATCTAAAGGATGAAGAGGCTCTGGTTCTGAGAGATATGGGTAGAACCTACTCTATTTTTAAGAAATATGCTGAAAGTTTGAAGCATCATTGGCTATCCTTGAAAATCCAAAGAAAATTAGGAAAAAAAAAGGAAGTTGGTGAAGGTCTTATATTTATCGCTGAAGACCTCGAAGTAAGCGGTGATTTTGAGGAATCCTTTAATACTTACAAAGAAGCAATGGAAATTTTTCAAGGCCTTGGAAAAATAAAGAATGTTAAAGAGATAAAATTGAAACTTAAATCATTAAAAGAATATTCAAAAGAGGCTATTGAAGAGGATTATATAATGAATAAGTTCCATGTAGATGAATTTTAAAGAAATCATTTTTAATTTATTAAACCTAATATGGATTGAATATAATTAAAAATGAATCGATATAAGTAAATAAGAAATTGGAAGTTTTCTGTGGGACCTATTTAAAATATTTTTTTTATTTCTTTTTTATATAATAATTGTAAAAAAAATAAATCTAAATAAAAGAATTGTTTAATAAAGATCTTTCAGTCATAAAGTCTCATTTAATTTATCCTGTAATTTTGTTTGGATTAGAAAAAGTAGATTCCTAATTGAATGTCCTGTTTTTCGACTTAATTCTTTTAAATTATCATATTCTGGTTTAATATTAACTATTTTTTTTTCATTTCCATCAAGATAATATGAGATTTTATAATTTATGGAATAATTATTTTGATCGATTTCAATATTCATTTTTTGGATTTCTCTTTCTACACAAATTCTATTAATAGTATAATATCTCACTCCTAATGTACCTAAATTCGTGATTAGTTTTTCTATGATTCCAAATTTATATACTGGTTTACAAAGTATTCTAATAATATAACTTGGGCGATTCTTTTTTGTAATCGACTGGATAATTTGTATATCTAATATTTTATCATTTTCCATTAGTTCAATAAAATCTCCAATTATTTCACCAGAAACATCATCCACATTTGTTTCTATGGCTGATACTTTTTCACTATACTTGGATAGGGATTGAATTTCGTTCAAAATAGTATCTTCCTTTTTATTTCCTTTTAGAATTCTAAATACATTAATAAATCTTTTAAATTTCTTTTGACCTGAACTACTTACCACTTTTTCTAAGATAAAATTAGGACTTTCAACTATTGGCTTTAAATTTACTAATAATGCAATTCCTGTGGGTGTACTCAATTCTTCTTCAATTGGGCCAGGTCTCACTTTCATTTTAAATTTTTCTAAAATTTTAACTGACGCTGGAGAAGGTATAGGAATCAAACCATGAGCACTGGTTATATTACCTCCTCCTACTGGTAATGTGCTAGAGTAAATTTGGTAATTTTCCTCAAATACCCCTACTTGATCTAAGCATTTAGTAACTCCTAGAATATCAATGAGTGTATCTACTGAACTTAATTCATGTAAATGTATTTTTTCTTCTATTTTATTATGTACTTCTGATTCTGCTTTTATTAATAGATCTAAAACTTCATTTGCATATACTTTAGCTGGTTTAGAAAAGATATATGTATCTAAAAATGTATTTAAGCTCACTCTAAGTTCATTGACTGTCCTATGTTGTTTTTTTTCTTTTAGGTCAATGTTTAACTGATTTACAGCAATATCATTCCTTTTTATTTTGAATAATTTGATTTCTAATTTAGAAATACCAGACAAAAAATTCTTTAAATTAGATAATTCATTTATTATTTCCTCAGAATTAGGAACTAGTTCTAATAAAGCTGCTAGAAACATATCCCCTGAAATACCTGAATTAGTGGTATCAATATATATTAAATTAATAATTTAATCCCTCTTGTTATTGTAAATAAGATTATTTCTTACTATCTATTATTTTCCTATTATTTTCCCATTAGTTTTCATAAGTTTATTGAATAAAAAAATAGATTTTTATAATCAAATGATTGCTAGGGGGTAAATCTCTCGTTTTTCATAACTTTTTCAATTGCATTCAAGCAATTATTATCCCATTCATCGTAAGGATCAACATCTTTTCCACAATATTGACAGTATGTATCTGAATTCATATCATCATAATCTTCATCTATCATATTACCATTTAATATACCACCACAATAAAAACATGTTCCTTCTTCCCATCTTTCTAATATCTGATCAATAAGATTTATTTTTTTTTTCGCATTCATAATATATCTTTAATTTATTTATTTTTAAACATATTTACATTATAAAATTTCATTTTTAATAATATTAAATATCATAAGATTCATTTATTCTTTTATTTCGTATTTATTCAAATATTATATAGATAATGAAATAAGAGTGTAAATTTATATTTTTAATAAAGAAATATGTATAAATAAAAATAATTAAATTGTTTTTATTATAATAATAATAAAAATAACTAGATTAATAAAACACATTAATTATTTTGGCATGACTTCTAATGAGTGAACTCAAAACAATAAAAGGTTATCTTTCACAGGTACCAGCCACAATTCTGGATTTATTTAATGTTAAATTTCCCTCTGATAAAATTCCCAAACCAATAGAGGCTATTGTAGAGATGTATAAAGGGATAGAAAGGGTAAGCATAAATCTATTGGATAATTTTGGTTTATTCGAGATTACCTATTTCAAACCATCCTTCATGATAACGAATTCAGAGGTAATGTTATTATTAAGTACAAAAAATCCTTATACTTTGGGTGTACTCCATCAAATAATGTATGGTGGATTTGAAGTTACTCCAAATGGATTCCACTTTCTAAAATATATGAATGATAGTGGAAAAAAGACATGTTTTATTGCTCGTAAAAAGGATCTTGAAAGGTATGATGGAGGTACTACCTCAATACCAAAAGATACAGATATGGCAACATGGATTGAATCTGCTAAAGCAATTAATAAGTATGATCTCTCTTGGATGCATTATTTAGATTTTGAAAATCTTCATAAACAACAACAAAGATTAAGACGACAAACTCCTGAAGATCTAATTGAAAAATTAATTAATAGAACAGATAAATGGCTTATAAGCAATTATAAACAACTTAGAAAGAATTCCTTAATGATTATTCTAGGCGATCATGGAAGGAGCAGGATGAACTTTGAATACTCTGGAAAAATAGCTCAATGGAGAGAAGCAAGTGTTCCTATTGCTATATTTATAAGAAAATAAGATATAGTTAAAAAGAATATACATTTTTATTAATTAAATTGTATAAATAATGAGTGAAGAATATAAACGATTTACTGTTTCATTACCTCCAGATTTATATGAGGAATTTGAAAAATACAGAGAGAAATTAGATATTTCTAGATCAAATGCCGTAAGAAAAGCTATGTATACTTATATGTCTAATCAGGAAAATCTATCAAAGATATCTGATAATGTTATAGGTTGCATTTCATTAATAATGACCTATAAACATTTCACAGAAGATCATGTACATTCTGATGAAGAAGATCATCATGAAAAAGAATCAATTGATCATGAACATAATTATAGTTCTCAACCTATCTATGCAAATGTGCATCAAACAGATTTTATTTTAAATAATGATATACAACATCATTTTTCTGATGTTATCATCTCGAATATGCATATACATTTAGAATTTGAAAAATGTATGGAAATTATAGCAGTTTCTGGTTCATATGAAAGAGTAAAGAAACTAAAAGAGAATCTTGAACGTTTGACAAGTGTTTTATCAATAGGTTTTTTTATTATTGATAAAGTGGAACATTTATCAAAAGAGTAAAAGAATAAGAGAATTTTAAATAAAAAATCTAGGCATAAAAATATAAAGAGACCATTAAAAGGCGATTTTTTTTATGATTTTTTATTTATTCTCTATCCTAAAAGATTATGTGTATTTACTTAATAATGCTTTTATTAATATTAATTTAAACACCTAAAAGATTTAGTAATTTTTAATTAGATCTGTTTAATTATCCTCAAATGCTAGTCCTTGTTAATTACTGACAATAAATAATTAAATTGAATATATCAATTACAAAAAAAAAAAAAAAACAATTATTATTATATAAAGATCTTATAATTATATCCTTAAAGATCTTTTTCTTGTACAGTCTTTCTACCATTTGCTTTAGCTCTAGCGACTGCTTTATCAAGAAGTTCAATTACTCTACCATTTAGAACTTTACCATCAATTACATCTCCACTGGTATTGCATCCTTTTGATTTGATATAATCTCTGATTTTACTTTTAACGAATAAAACATCGCTACTAGCTGATGGTTTTGCTGCTGCTGGTTTTTTAGCCATTTTTATATTCCTCCAAATATTAATTTTTAATATGTTTTTTTTTAAGTATTTAATTATTAATTTATCATGCTTATATTTAAATTTAGAGGTTAAGTTATCATAGAATGTTAATAAAAGATTCAATAACGCATTCTATAAAAGGTTGAAATAATGGGAAATAGGGCTCAAATGACAAGATTCTTATAATTGAAGATATTAAAATGGTTTTAAATGCCTTTTAAATGATTATTTATAAATTCTCAATTACATTACAAAAATATATTCATCATATACTCAACAATTTAATCTCGATTGTTCTAAAGAAAAAAAAAATAAAGGATATAATAAATAAGGTTAATTTTATTCATTTTAATTTTAGAGTTTAAAAAAACATAAAATTGAACAAAACTACTATTCTTTTCATTTTAGAAATTTTTAAAAATCTCATAAAGAAAAGAGGTTTTTTTATAGTTTAATATGAAAAAATAAATGTGACTTTAAATGATAACTCTGTTATAACAAATAACATCAAGAAATCAATTGAATTACTTAATATACATTATTTCTTTGTTTTTAATAAAGCAGGTATTTGTTTATATAGTAGAAACTTCACAGGCATGTACAGAATGAATGATAATTTACTTTCTGCGTTTTGTTCTGCATTAATTTCTTTTTCATTAGAGATGGTCGGAAAAAAGCTTAAAACAATAAATATAAATAATGTAAAAATAGTTATAATACAACGTGATTTTTTTTTCTATGGTTTTCTCTGCCATTCAAAACAAAATCTAATTTTATTAAATGAATATATCAATAAAATAGATGAACGTCTTAGAGATTATGTAGTAGAAAATAAGATCAATATTAATGTTGAATGCATTAATGATGATAATATAAATAAGTTTATAGATGATTTAATTGGGGAAAAATTCGATAGCTATGATAAAACCAAGGAAAAAGAAATAATTAAATTCCTAAAGAATTTTCATTTAGAAAATGAGATAGAGGGGATGGTTTTATTAAATAATAAAGATAAAATTGTATTTAGTTCTTTGAATCAAATAAAGCTAAAAAGATTATTATGTCAATTAGATTTTAGAATAAAAATATATAATAATTCAATTTTAAGATTATTTTTTACTTCAAATAAAGAGTTAGTTTATACTGAATATATTAATAAAACTCATTTTTTAATACTTATTTTTGATATTAAAACTAATTTTGGCATTGCTGAACATTTATCGAGAAAAATAATTAAATCTCTCAAGAGTATCTATGAAAAATAATTATTATATAGAAAATATGATTACATAATAACAAATTCATATAATTTTAAACTTAATTATTTTTTTTTCATAATACCTAATTTAAAATACAATACAAACCAAATTTATTTAAATATAAAAATGTGATTGAATATGGATAAAACTAAAGAAAATTTAAAAGACGCTTTTTCTGGGGAAAGCCAAGCAAATCGAAAGTATTTAGCTTTTGCTAAAAAAGCAGATCAAGATGGACTTCCACAAATAGCAAGAATATTCAGGGCAGCAGCAGAAGCTGAGACTGTTCATGCCCTTAATCATCTAAAAACTATGGGAGGAATTAAAACTACAATCGAAAACTTAAAGGCTGCGATAGAAGGTGAACATTATGAATTTACTAAAATGTATCCTGAATTCTTGAAAGATGCAGAAGAAGAAAACAACTTAGATGCGAAAAAAACATTTAATTTTGCTAATCAAGTTGAAAAAGTACATCATGAATTATATTCTAAGGCATTAGAGGCTGCTGAAAAGGGAGAAGATTTACAAAAACAAGATATATATGTTTGTCCTATTTGTGGTTATACAGTAGAAGGAGAAGCACCAGATAAATGTCCCGTATGTGGAGCTGCAAAAAAAGCATTTAACAAAATTGAATAGTCTATTTTATATTTTGTATTTTTTTTTATTAGGAAATTTCGAGAATATCTCATTACGATTAAGATAATTTTGTTTTTTCTAAAAAAAAAGTATGTAAATATAATTTTTATTTTACTCCCTCTGATCTATCCAAAAAGAAACTAGGTACTTTATTTACAACTTTCATTTCAACCCCCACTACTCATTCCTCCACAGGTTATAATTTCAATATAATAAATGTTATTTTCCTCATATTCTATAATAATAATTGCTGAATACTTTCCAGCAAAAAAAAAAGAAAAATTTTCAAATATAAATAATCTAACTTTTTTAGTATCAGGATTTGTATGATAATAATAAGCAGGATCAAATGATTCAATAAATTCATCAATTAAGATGTCAATATCATCACATTTTATATCAATTTTTTAATTATTCATTTTAGAATCCTTTTTTTTTCTATTAGTAAAGTAATAAAAGAAAATTTGATAATTATTCTTTATTTAAGGATTATTTAGTCTATATTGATTTAAAAATGTATCATCTTCAAGGAAAAAAAAAATGTCTAATTTAGTAACCAAGGACTATAACAATTTTTTACTTTAAGGAAATAATCGTTTATAGAGAAATTGATAATTTTTTCTGATTTCCTTAAAGCACCAAAATTTGCACCATTTTGGTAGTAATTAATTAGAAGTTTTGATACTTTTTGATTTCCCAATGAAATTAAGGTTTGTAATTTTGCATTTTTTATTAGACTATTAATATTTTGAAGCTTTAAATTGACTGATGCTAATTTTTTTAATTTTCTTTGAATTAAATCAAATTTCATTTTTAAATTGAATTTATATTCTTCGAGAAAAATATCTACTTCTTTTTCATATGGGGTATTTAATTTTGGGATAAGAGGATTGATACTAACTCTAATAGCGTTTTTACCAAACCTTAATTTATCAATATCTTCTATCATATTAATTATACTCTCTATATCACTCTTTTTTTCATTAGGAATTCCAATTAGAAAGTACATTTTAACATTTTTAATTTTAGAATTTTTTATAAGATTGAATATATTGTGAATTTTTTCATTTGAGATCTTTTTACCAAGTTGATATCGTAGATTTTCTGAACCCGTTTCGGGAGCTATTGTGATTGTCTTTATATTTCCTTTTTCGAGAATATCTATTATTTTTGGAGATAAGTGATCTATTCTGATAGATGGAATAGTTATCCTTTTCTCCTTGTTAATAATAAATTCACATATTTCATAGAAATTAGGATGAGCAGATATGCAAGAACCTATTAAACTTATTGTAGTAAATTCTGAATTATTAACTGCTTTTTCTATAACTTCTTTTATTTCATTAAGACTTCTATTTCTAAATGGTGAATTATGATGGGATGATATACAAAATTTGCATTGATATGGACAACCTCTATTTACTTCAATAAAAAAACTTTCTTCAAATACTTTCTTATTTGATGTCATTTCTGCTCTTATTTGATCAATAGGAATTGGAGAATTATTAAGATCTTCTATAAATATTCTCTCTACTTTATTATTTAATATTGGGATATATAGACCTTTTATATTTAAAAGATTCTTTAGATATACTTCTAAATTATGATTATTGAATTTGTAATCGATAAATGATTTAAGGAAAGATGGTAAATTTGGTTCAGCATCTCCAATAAAACAAACATCAAATATTTCACTTAATGGTATTGGATTTGATTTAATTACTGGTCCTCCGCCAATTATCAATGGATAATATGATTTATTTTTAATTATTTCTTTCATTCGTATCTTATTAGAAATAGGTATTCCTGCTTTTTCTAAAAACCATAAAATATTCTTATAATCATTTTCAAATTGAATTGAGAGACCTAATATATCAAATCTTTTTGGAGGAATTTTATTTTCAACACTTCTTATATAATCTTCAGATTGATAATCCTTCGACGCTGGAAATCTCTTCTTTTCAGGAAGAAAAAATCGTTCACAAACTATATTATTAAAAGAATTAATAAAAGAATAAAGAAATCGAATTGTATATGATGACATCCCTATTTTATAGACATTTGGATAAACCAATCCAAAAGAAAGATCTATATTCCGCCAATCTTTTATGATCGTATTATATTCATAATTCATTACTACTATTAAAAGAATAAATATAATATTAAATCATTTATAGGAATAATTTTATTTTCTGACAAGATTTTTTTTTCTTTTTATTTCTTCTACGATCAATGGCAATATAATTTCGGTTTTATTATGGATAATAACTTCAGCTTTCTCATCTAAATATGTCTTTTGATCATTAATAATTATTATTTTACCTCCATTATTTAAAGTATACAATGGTAATTTTGCAACAGGATTGACTAAAAGAGATGATCCTGCTATAAGTATTACATCTGCAGTTTTTGCTAATGATTGGGATTTGAAGAATTCAAAAGTAGATATATTTTCGCCAAATAAAACTATTGAAGGTTTTAAAGGAGCAGAACAAATTTCACATCTAGGTGGAAAAGAATTTTCTTTCTTCTTTATTTGAATACATTTTTTTTTTGGATAACTAATTTTACAATTAAGACAAATACAACTATTAATATTACCATGAATTTCATAGACTACGATAGAGCCTGCTTTTTGATGTAATTGGTCTATATTTTGTGTTATTATTGCTTTTATAATATTTACTTTTTCTAACTCTGCTAATGCATAATGGCCTGGATTAGGTTCTGCTGAAAATAATTTTGGAGCAATTTTTTTTGCCATTTTCCAAAATTTCATTGGATCTTTTTGAAATGCTTTTATACTTCCATATATTTCTGGTTTGTATTTTTCCCATATACCTCCTTCTCCTCTAAAATCAGGTATACCTGAATTAGTAGATATACCCGCACCCGTTAATGCTACAGCATCTGAAGAATTTAATAATATATTACATACTTTTTTTATTTGTTGTTCTTCTTTAGGGTTTATAAATTCCATATTTCTCTCAGAAAACATTATTATTTTTAATTATTATTAAACTTAAAGTTATATATCGGTGCTGATTTTCAGTGTGATTACCTAGCATCATAATTTTAATGTTATAAAATAACTTACTATTGATCATTTTAAATATGAACCTTATAATTTTTATTCTTTATTTATTTTGAATAAAAGCCACTAAAACGAATATTTACTAATTTTCTGCATTTAATTTAACTCTAATTCTCATTTTAGTAGTTTAATTTAATCTCTCACCAAATTCCATTTTTTTATCCTAATAAATATAACATATGCCAAAACAAAAAAGAATTAATATTCTCATTAATTTTTAAGATTTAATAGTCTAGACATTATATTCTGAATTAGTAGTTTTTCAAAAATGATAACAGGATTCTCAATAATATTAGATGAAGAGGTTATTTACTGTTCAAATGAAGATAAATATTCATTATTTGAGACTATTTTATTTATTGAAAAACTAATTCATAGTATAAATCCAAATCATATTTGGCGCCTTAATAGTATTTTTTTTGAAGATAATGGAACAAATGAAGGAATCATTATTGAACATGTTATAACTGATGAAAATAGAAATATATTTTATTGTATATCTGGAGATTTTGATATAGAATCAGAAGAAACTCAAAATATGATTACAGAATATCATGAGAGAATAGAAGCTTCATATTCTTCAATCAAATTATTAGAAAAAGCTTCTGAAAATTCAATGTTACATGATATGATATCATTGACAATTGAATATATAAGATTAAAATATAATGATGATATAAAAATAGAAAATTCTAATGAATCTTTAGAGGATCAAGATTTAAATCTTGAAAATGGAAATAAAATATTATACTGTGGGATTTCTAATCAAGGTTTACCTATTATTTCTAAATTATATAATATTGGTTTTATTGATACATTAAAAGAAGAATCCAATGAAGAACGAATTGAAGTTTTTAGTTCAAAGCTATCTGCTAAATTAGCAACAATTGCAATGAACACATTAATTAGAGCACAAACTAACATAAAGGAAATTCATATCAAAGATTTAAGAGAAGAACTTGAAAATATAGTAATTCTTTATGGTTATATTCATGGATATTCTTTAGATTTTGTCGCAACTGGTAACTTAAATCAAATTAATAATGTTTTTATCAAATTAAAAGATAAAATCTCTAAAGAAACAGTTCTTTCAGAAGATTTTGGTGGAGATTTAAAACCATATAAGCATTTAAAGAAATATTTGGATAATTTAATTGGAGACGCTATCTCATGATCTTTATACTCTAAAATGAATTTTTTATTATTATTTGGATTATTTATTATTATCATCAAATTAAATTAAATAAGTCATGAAAGCCGTTATATTAGCTGCTGGAGAGGGTATAAGATTAAAACCTATAACTTCCTCTATTCCTAAACCAATGATTCCTATTGGTGATAAACCATTATTAGAACATAATATTTTTGGATTAAAAAGAGCTGGAGTAAAGGAAATATTAATGATCGTTGGTTATAAAGAGGATATAATCAAAGATTATTTTAAAGATGGAAAAAAGAGGTTTGGGATAAATATAAAATACATAACTCAGAAGGAATATCTAGGTACAGCAAATGCAACTGCTTATGGAAGGGATTTTGTTAAAAATGAAACCTTTTTAATGATGTACGGAGATATCTTAGTTGATCCACTTCTTTACGAAAATATCATTAATACATTTAAAGTAATTAAAGCAGATGGATTAATTTCTTTATTCAAAGTGGAGAAACTAAACAATTATGGGATTATATCTTTAGATAGCGATGGTTTTATAGAGAAAATTACAGAAAAACCATCACCTAATTTAAATTTAGGGAACCTTGCTAATGCAGGGATTTATATTTTTAATTCATTGATATTTGAGGCTATAGATAAAACACAAATTTCAGTTAGAAATGAATATGAATTTACAGATTCAATAAACATTTTAATAAATCAATTAAAAGGAAGAATTAAGGGATATTTAATAGAAAATCTATATTGGAATGATATAGGATTACCATGGCAATTGTTAGATGCAAACCAATATCTATTGGATGAATTAAAGAGTAATATTAATGGAGAAATTGATGAGAATGTAATTATTAATGGACAAGTTTTTATTGGCGAAAATACAATTGTTAAATCAGGATCTTACATAGAAGGGCCTTGTTTCATAGGAAAAAACTGTATAATTGGACCTAATGCATTTATACGTCCTTACACATCCATACAAAATGATTGTCATATTGGTATTAGTGAAATTAAAAATTCAATTATATTTTCAAATACAAACATACCTCATTTTAATTATGTGGGCGATTCAATTATCTGTAATGATGTTAATCTTGGAGCAGGAACAAAAATAGCCAACTTAAGGTTGGATAATAAAAAAATCAAAGTTAGAATAAAGAATACTAATATAGATTCTAATAGAAGAAAATTAGGGGCAATAATAGGATCTAAAGTTAAAACGGGAATAAATGTGAGTATAATGTGTGGAAAAAAAATAGGTGAATCTTCTCAAATTGGTGCACATACATTAGTTAATGAAGATATACCTCCATTTACATTATATTATCACGATCCAGATAAAGGAATAAAAAAAAAACCATTGAAATAACCTCCAATTTATTTAAAAGTTATTTTAAACATTATTAATTGCCTTGTTTCTTAAAAAAATAAATATTTGATATAAAATGAATATTTTGCTCATTTTAAAAAGAATTCATAACTAAGCAAATAGAAAATTAAATTATAATAAAATATAGATTTATGTAATTCTTATTCCTTTTTTTTACTTTCATTTTTTCTTTTTTCCTGAGCATATTTTTTAACGTTTATCCTTTCAGATCTTTTTATCTCTGATTTTCTTGATCGTTCAATATCAATTTCTACAATATTAAAATCATCATCAGGAACCATTTTATCTTCTCCTCCCTCAGGTTTAGAAATTAATTTACTTTTAATTATAGTACAACTGGAAAGAGGATATATTGTTTTTGCAAATCTAGCAATTTGAATTTGAAATTCACCATAAACTAAACCTCGCACGAATTTTTCATGATTTAAAGACTTTGCAAATTTATTAAGCATTTCCCTCATTATTTTCCGAATGATTACTTGCTGAGAACTTCGTGCTCTTTTAATTGTCACACAAACTGTTGTTACTCTATATTTAAATTTATCTTTTGTAGTGTAATTCTCTATAGTTGTGATTTTACTTGCTGGTTTTTCAACTAAACTCCTAACATAATCATTTGTATATCCGTGACCTATTAGAATTGTTTTACATTTTTTTGCTTCTTGATCTACATCAATTATTTTAAATTTTAATTTACAAGTTATATCATCATAATTATCTGTAAAATCAAATAAAAGCGTTTCTACTTTTCTTCCCATAAGATTTTGTTCCAATCCAATAATATTTCCAATCATTTTATTATTGAAACTTTTGGGAGTTTCTACTGAAAACCAATTCTTTTCTTTGAAACTTGTTTTTTTTTGAACTTTTCTTTTTTTAGCCATTGTATTTTCCTTTTAATATCATTTTTTTATTTTGCTACCAAGGTTCTTATTTTATCAGAATCATATTTGAAATCTTGAGGTAAAACTTTTTTCTTTTTGTAGTATTTAATTGTTCTATAAATTTTAGATTCCGTTCGTTGAAGTCCTTTTTTACTATCCAAATCTTTTTTATTATTTTCTAAATGATTTCGAATCTTAAGTGCTTTTTTTATGAGATTCTTAAGATCTTCTGGTAATGTTTCTTCTATTCCATTTTCTTCTAAAATTTGGCTTATTTTCTTACCAGTAATAATTTTAGTCAAAGGAACTCCAAAACTATCTCTTAATTTGAGACCAATCATAGATTTAGTCAATCCTTTTTTAGCATGTTTTACTACTTCAGATTCAACTTCTTCTGCTGAACGTTCTATCCATGTAGGTCGTTCTAATCTTGCTGGTCGAGTACTTCCCGATTTACCTTTTTTACGACTATGTAATCGTGCCATACTTATTCCCTTGTAAGTTAAAAATTATAAGAAATTAATATATAATCTTACAATCTTATTCCATTTTAGACTTATAGTAAATGAAAACAAATAAAATTTTTGGATTTTTTAGGTGGAAAATAAGTGAAAGGATGTTATTTAGAAAGTACAGAACTTATCACCTTTTTAAAAAAAAATGCTAATTAAAAACAATCCAATTAAAAAAAGATTAATGAAAATTATAATAGAAGAATTTTACAGATTTTATTAATCAAATCTTAGAGATTTAATGTAAACTGATAAAGTTATTTAAAATCCTTCATTTTTATTTACTTAAAAGATCGGAGATTAAAATTTATCAATATGAATAATAAAAACCAACAGTTATTTTTCATTACAGGAAATTCACATAAATATAATGAAATTTCAAAAATATTTAAACGGGAAAATATAAATTATGATTTAACACAACTTGATCTTAATCCAATCGAAATTCAAGCTAATGATCTAAAAGAAGTTGCATTATATAAATTAAATTCTATTAAAACCAAAGTTAAAGGCTCATTTTTTGTTGAAGATGCAGGACTTTTTATAAATTATCCATTAAATGGATTTCCTGGAGTATATTCTTCTTATATTTTTAAGACTATTGGAAATAATGGTATTTTGAAATTATTAACTAATATTGATAATTCAAAAGCCCATTTCAAATCTATTATCGCTTTATACTTTGAACCTTTAGAAAAAAATTATATATTTGAAGGAAAAGTTGAAGGGATTATATCTAAAATGATTAGAGGCTCTCAAGGATTTGGTTATGATCCAATCTTTATTCCTAAAAACAATCCTCAAAAGACATTTGGAGAAATGAGAATTGAAGAAAAGAATAATATTTCTCATAGAAGCAAAGCTATAACAAAATTAATTCAATTTTTAAAAATTAATCAAGATTGATTTTTTAATTTCTCGATCTGCTGCATTAAGTCTGAACGATCTTCTTGTAATCTTTCTATTTCCTCTACAAGGGGTTTGACAATATTAAAAACTTGTTCTTTAGAAAAAAGATTATTATCTCCTAGCTTTTGAATTTCTGTACCTCTTATTTTACCATCACTATCTATATATAAAATAGTTAATAATTCAATTACTTCACCATCTAATAGAGAATCATGTAAAAAAACATAAGGAAATGGATATTTACTTTGACCTTCAAGCATGTTTTTATTTATTTTTACTTCATGAGTTGCATTACAAAATTTACATCTGTAATGTTTTAATATGAAATCTTTCTGTTCTATCTTTTTTGTCATTATTAAATCAAATTAAATATTTTTTAAATTTCTTTTTAAAATTTCTAACATTTTAAAAAAGAGATACTGCTCAGCTTGTTTTTTGGTCTTAAATTTTTCTGATTTTAAGTATTTAATGTATTTATTCAAATTTCTTAACTTTTTCTTATTAGGATCATACAATTTAGGATTTTTAGCAATCCATATTGGTTTATTATCAGGTCCAATAGATTCGAATTCAGTCTCAATTATCGGAGTGAATCGTAATCGTGATTGCAAAAACTCTAATAACATATTCTTATATAAAATAGAAGATTTTTCAACAATTCTATCCCAATCATCATAGAATTTATCGATAATCTTTTTTTCAACTATTTTTATATCCATATTCGCATCAAGAAACATAGCTCCACATATCGCTTCAAAAATATCAGCTAATATTTTTGTTCCCTCTACTTCTTGTTTCTCTGATTTAAAGATAAATTTATCTAGTTTGAAATATTGGATTGCTATTTTATTTAGGGTATTATCATTTTCTAATTGTTGTTTTAATTTTGTTATTGCTCCCGGTGATTTTATACCCTCATTATACTTCTTAAGAATAAATATTAATTTAATAATAGCATCACCTAGAGTCTCTAAAACTTCATAATCTTCTAAACCACTTTCATTAGCGAACTGAGGGGTTGTTAATGCTTGAAATAAAATCTGTTCATCATTGAATTTATAACTTATATACTCTTGAAATTCCTCTAATTTTTTCATCTCTACCATTTTCTATCTATTTATTAATAAATCAGATTGATTTAAATATTCTTTAATATAGAAGGCATTATTAAAGGATTAATTTCAGTAATAATTAAAATCTAATGAAGTAATTTTATATGTATGGATTTTTAGTACTTATTCAAAAAAAAAATTCTAATACTAAATAAATAAATAAATAAAGTTTTCATAATAACTGAATTTATTTCCTGAGAAAAAAAGTATTTATATCAATAAAATTATTTTTAATAAAAAGCTAGAGAAAAATAGTTATAGAAGAGACTTAAAATTATATGGAAGAAAAATGGAATAGAATAATTTCAATTATTAAAGATATTGAGGGTAAGAACACTCAATTAGAAAGTTATCTCTCTAAATTATCTTTTCTTTCTAGAGAAGCAATCTTAGAAAATATCTATAAAGATATTTTAATGAACCATCCTATTTCTAAAAAAATGGGATTCACAGAAAAACAGCTTAATATTGATTCTATTCATGAAAAACCTTTATTAATTAAACAATACATTGGGAATACAATATTGAATATTAAAAAAAATCCTGCGAAGAATGTTTTTTATTTAAGAAAATTTCTTGATAAATTCTCAAATATATCTGATTCAGATAAGGATATTGTGTTACAATCCTTAAAGGACATAGAAATTGAGAATCTCGAAAACAAATTAAGTTCTCTTATTAAAATTTTCAAAATTGAAAGTTTAAAATAATTATTTAATAAAAGAAAATAAATCCTTTAAAATAAGCACCTTCTTAACTCCCTTAATTTTTATTTTTCTCATAATTAGTTTTATTATTATTGATAATGTAGATAACTCACCATTAGCTATTTTTAGAAATAAATGTAAGGTTGTTTCTAACTTACCCTCCCAATTTAATATATCTCTCTTTAAATTTTCTCTTTCTTTATTTTTATATCCTTCTACTTCTATATTTCCATTGCTTATTTTAACTAAGGCAGCATATCTTCCATCAATTGCGTTTAATAATATTTTTAGGTTTGTATCTTTAAACCTTTCTCTAAATTCTTCTATATTATTGAGGGGATTAAAAAATTTATCTATAACACCAGCAAATCCTATTAATTTTCTTCTTTTTTCTTTATATTCAGACATTTAACTCATAAATTTTGTATATTTATTTAGTATTATTTTAAATTGATACAGGATTTTTTAGGGAGAATCGCCAAACACATTTATCTTAAATGATGATAGTCCATAGGAATTAAATATACACCTTCTCCATCAACACCCGTAGTAGAAAGAAATTCCGTCCTTTCAAAAAAACATAAAGTTAATTTCCAATCTCTAATGGTTCTTGCTTTTGGAATTTCTAATGTTTTTGGTATTCTAATATTAAATTCATATTCCTTTGTCTCACCAGCTTTAATTATTTTTTTTTTATCTATAATTTTTTTTCTAAGAGTATTCATTATTGGATTCCAGGCATACTTAATTGCTACCCTTTCATGTTTATAATAAAATTCAACAATCTTTACTGAAACTCTTTTTAATTTTTTATCATAATCATCTCTATTTTCAATCCAAAATATACCTAATAATTCATCTCCAAGACTATAATTGTATTTAGGATTTAGAATATCATATCTAATATATATATTCGGTATAAATAACACCTTATTACCTTTATTCCTATATTATTAAATTAAATCTTTTTTATTTATTAAATACTAAAGATTTTAAATAGATATAATTTATTTTAAGTTATTTAAAATAAAGAATTCAAAAATGATAATTTTTATTTTTAAAATTCTAAATTGAACTAAGAAAAAGATTGGTACAATCTATTATACCCCCCTAACCCCCAAAACAACTCAATACCCTGATTCTTCACTCCCTGTAAAAAATTCTTCATAAGCCTTTCTATCTTCGATAGAAATTCTATCCTTACGTGGATTTTCTTTAATGATGATAGGAGCCGTTTCTTTATCATCATGTTTTATGACTTTTATTATTTTATAATCATTTTGTCCTTTACCAAGATCAAAGAATTCATCACATGCTTTACAATAGAGCTTTTTTTCTTTAGGGATCAGAATGTTATCGCAATTTGGACAGAACCTCATAACATATATAATTTTTTGTTTTTTTTAATTTGTTTTTTTTTGATTTTTTATATAATCTTACTGTTAAAGTAAATTCGCAAATATAAAGTTATCTAAAATGGGTTTGTTGTCCCATTACAGAATAAAAACTTTGTCATTTTTAATTTTATAACAACAATTTTATCAAATTGTTAATATGAGATAATAAAAAATGCTTTTTTTTTATACAGTCTCTAAGAAAGAGAATATAAATAAGTTTTTGTTAGAATTTAATATTTGTTCCTCAAATGGATAAATTGTTTCAAGATCTTAAAATAATAAAGAATTTAATCGATTATATAATTATATAGATTATATATATTTTATTTATTTATTAAAATCAAAAATGTTATAAATTTTATTAATTATATGTCTAAATCTCTTGGAATTCGTTCTGAACGAATAGATTTTACTAAATTATTTTATCCAAGATCCATTGGGATAATTGGAGCTTCATATAATCCTACTTCTGGGGGTTATTTTATTCAAGTTATGAAGGAAAGATTTAAAAAACCTATATATCTATTTAATCCTCGATTAAAAGGGAAAAAAATTTTTAATTTAGATGTGTATGGATCTTTATTAGACATTCCAGAAGATGAGCCAATTGATTATGTCATAATTGCAATTTCAGCTAATAATGTTCCAAATGCATTAAAAGAAGTAGGAAAAAGAAATATACCCTTCGTTACCATTTATAGTTCTGGTTTTAGTGAAGTTGGAAGAAATGACTTAGAAGAAGAGTTGTTATCAATAGCTGAAGAGTATAATATAAGAATTATTGGTCCAAATTGTTTTGGAGTATACTGTCCAGAATCAGGATTATATTTTGGTAGAGAACAATCTGAAATAGAAGGGAGTTTTGGAGGTATATTTCAATCAGGAGGATTAGCCGTAAATATATCTCAATTAGCGGTTTCTAATGGTTGTTTTATTTCAAAAATGGTTTCAGTTGGAAATGCAATTGATTTATCGTTTCCTGATTTTTTAGAGTATTTTTTATTTGATAATAGTACAGATATTATTGGATTATATCTTGAGAGTCTTAAAAATCAAATAGATGGTCATCGTTTTATAGAAATCGTTAAAAAATGTAATCTAAACAGAAAACCTGTGATTTTATGGAGAGCAGGATACGGTGATGCTACTAAATCAGCAGTAATCTCACACACAGGAAGATTGGCAGGTAACAATAAAATTTGGGAAGCAGTAGCTAAACAAACAGGATGTTGTTTAGTAAAAAATTCTACAGAATTATCTTCTTTAGCTGCAACCTTTAAACTAACTGACATACCAAATTCCAGAAATATTGGAGTAGTAGGAATTGGAGGAGGCTCTACAATAGAAGTAGCAGATATTTTGGAGAAATATAATATTAATATCCCCAAATTTTCTGAAAAAACAATAGAAAAATTAAAACGTTTTTTACCCGAAGTTAACACAAATCTTAAAAATCCACTAGATTTAGGAGCAAGAGGAACTTATCCAAACATTTATTACCGTACATTAAATACTATCGACAGAGATCCAAATATCTCTGCCATTGTATTTATTAAAGTTCCTGAAAGATTTAGTCAAATAGAAGAGTCTGTTATCTCAAATATTGGATTTGAAGGAGATGTTGATTTAAATGAAACTTTTATTAAATATATAACTAAGGCAAGAAAATCATGTAAAAAACCAATTTACTGTCTGATGTTAAAAATTTCAGACAGTATTGAAGCATATAAAAATAGATATAAATTTAAAAAGGAATTAATAAGTCAGAGTATACCTGTTTATGAAGATTTTGATTTAATGGGAAAAGCATTAGATCAAATAAATCGATATAGAGAATTTTTAGAAGCACATGGAAAAATATCAGAAAATAATGACAAGAATAATCATTTATAATATTCATACTTTCTACATTCCTTCGATATCAAAAGGAACTGCAGGACTTCCTTTATAATAACATTTATCTTTTTTTCCTCTCCAGTTTTTATGTAATAATGCATTGGGATAAATTACACAATTTTTTTCTATTTGAGTTCCTGGACCTATATTAACTCCTGGATAAACTATTGTATTTTTCCCAATTTTGATTTCGATCAAATTTAATTTTCCAAAAATAGATGTAACACTATGACTAGAAATGAATGATGTGGGATATATAAAAACATTATCCTCTATTTCTGTAAATTCTAAACCAACATAACTATTACAATAAATTACATTTTTTCCAATTTTATTATGACCTACTCTTCTTAAAGCTCGATTAAGAAGCCATGGAAAAGGTGATTTTGAACTAATCCATATACATAGTCTTAATATAAAACCTCGTCTATGATAATATCTTATAAGTACTCCTTCTTCTGATTTTTTATCATATAGGATACGTTTAAATATTCCTTGTTGTGGAAGACTTTTTTTATTCCATCTTCTAATCCAAAAAGCTGCAAATTCAATAAAAATTATGATATAGATATAATAAATAAATAAAAGGAATACTGGTAAAAGTGTTATATGCCATATTAAGTCGATAGTAACAATTGAAATGAGAAAATATTCGAAAATTAATATAATTCCAAGACAAACATAGAGAGGAATCAAATATGTGAAAAAATTAATAATGAAAAATTCATGCATAGGAAGTTCAACTCTTTTTTCTATTTGATTCTTTTTCTCATCTGAGTTTTTATTTATATTTTCAGCATCCATAATATTATTACAGATAAAATATTATAAAATATTACTTATATTCAATATATAGTCAATAGTTATTTTTTATGGCAGATTATTTTACTATTTCTGTTGGTATTTTATTAGCTATAATAGCAACATTCTGTTTTTCTCTTGGATTTGTTTTTCAGAAGAAAGGATTATTACAAGGCTTACCAAAAATAGATTTTGAAAATGGTTTAGTAAATATTATAAAATCATTTTATGAGTTTTTTAAAAATAAAATTTGGATTACAGGATTTTTATTGGGAATTATTGGATGGATTCCTTTTATTATAGCTGTTTCTTTCGTTGGAATAATCATCGTTCAACCTATAACAAGTTTAGGTTTAATTATATTTCTTATATCATCTGTTAAACTTCTAAATGAATCAGTATCAAAAATAGAAATATTTTCAACAGTTCTTCTTACATTAGCACCAATACTAATAGCTTTTTCAAATGTAACTAACATTAATATTGATTTACATAATTTTCTAGTTCCTTTTCTGATTTTTTTTGTAATCAGTATCATAATTTCGTTTATTAGTTATTTTCTTTCTAAAATAATAAAAGATACATCATTAG
>CAZGJX010000044.1:0-32431 GCA_964525635.1 uncultured archaeon | reverse complement strand
TATTTATTTATAACGAATTAAGTGTTTTCTGATACTTATTCCTTTTTTTATAATCCATGGATATCACTTCATATCATAATAATGGCAACTTTTATATAAACTATGCAAAAGCTTCAAATTATGCGAAGTGCTCCTAATCGTGTTAATTTATTAAAATTATACAAGAGAGAAAAAAATGTTAAGCTCAGGGAGCGTTATATGGCGTTGATATTCATGCATGACTTTAAAAGCTGTGGAAAGGTTGCAGAACTCTTACATAAATCTTCGAGAACGATTCAATTATGGGTAAATTTGTTTAATAATGGAGGAATAGACGCTTTGAAACCTCGTTCACCCCCTGGACGTCCTTCTCGGCTAACAAAAGCACAAAAAGAACTATTGAAAACAGATGTCTTGACAGACCCTCGCTCGTTAGGATATGAGTTTAGCAACTGGGAAGGAAAAAGCGTAGCTTATCACGTGAAGAAAAGATTTGGTGTGAAGCTCGGTGTTCGTGCGGCACAAAAACTTCTCCATTCATTAAGTTTCACACTTCAACGACCACGCTACAAATTTCCTAAAGCAAACGCAGAAAGTCAAAAAGAATTTGTAGTTGCATTAAAAAAAAATTCGATGCCCTTACCGAAAATACGGTAATTTTATTTTTAGATGAGTGTAGTGTGCAACATGCTCCTACGATCGTGCGAATGTGGTCACTAAAGGGCCATCAACCAGAAATTTCAACGTATGGAGGTCGAAAGCGACAACATATCATTGGAGTCGTCGATCCTTTTGGAGGAGATTTATGTGTAGGGTTTTCTGACTCATTAAAGGCTGAACAATTTATTTCTTTTTTAGCTCTCTTGCTTCATTATTATGTAGACAAAGAGAAAATTATCATAGTATTAGATAATGCACGAGCACATCATGCAAAAAGGGTTCAAGAATTTGTACAAAGACATAATAAGTTGGAATTGATGTATTTACCACCTTATTCTCCTCGATTGAATCCTATTGAGCGCGTATGGAAAAAATTACGGAAAAAAGTAACACATAATCATTTTTTTGAGACCTTCGCCAAATTTCTACGTGCAATTGTACGATTTTTTCTTAAATTTAAAAAACAATCAAGAAAAATAAGAAAATTATGCAGTTATCAGAAAATCTTTAATTCGTTATAAATAATTTTAATTTTTGTAATGATCCAAGATTCCCTATAGATTCAGGCAATTCTCCTAATTTATTATTTGCTAAATCTATTTTTTTTAATAATATAAGTCCCCCTATTGATTCAGGTAGAGTTTTTAAAGAACAATGTAACTCAAGATACTCAAGAAATTTGAGATCTCCAATTATATCAATTATAAATTTTAATTTAGTATTTGATATAGAAATTCCATTTACATGATTATTAGCTACTGTAAAAGAAAGATCATCTTTTTACTTTTTGTCTGAAACAAATTTGAAATCTCTTTCTAATATAAATTCTAAATCCGTAAGGATATCTACTTCATATTTAGGTAAATCAATTCCTTTAAATGAAACTAAATGCTTATTAATTATTTTCTCATTCAATCTATTATTACAATAAGGACAAAATAAGAGAATATTCTTTATTTGTTGTCCACAATGCTCACAATAACTATGCAATGTAGAATCTTTTTGTTTTTTTAATAATAATTGATCTTCATTTTCTTGATTAAAATACTCTTTTTCATTAGCTTTTGAATTAAGCTCTCTAGATAATCTAGAGGATTGGAGTTTTTTTAATTTTTTTAGTGCTTTCCTCTATCCTAACTTTTCTTTTAAAAATTGATAAATTAAAATAGAAGATACAATTAAAATGATTAATAAAAATGTCCATTCCCTATAAGGTAATTCTGTATCTATAGTCCACAAAATTAAGATTCCAAATATTAAAGCAAACACACCCCCAATTCAATTTGAATTGATTCTTATTTTTTTTGGTTTATACTTATTGGAATCTTTATTTTTTTTAGATTTTATATATTGATTTTTATTTAAATGTAATTTATACAATAAT
Organism: uncultured archaeon; assembly: GCA_964525635.1. Classification (GTDB taxonomy): domain Archaea; phylum Asgardarchaeota; class Lokiarchaeia; order Sigyniarchaeales; family SOKP01; genus JAFGOA01. The sequence continues at coordinate 30,408 of CAZGJX010000044.1, read as the reverse complement.
CTCAACTTCTTTTTTTAAACATTTTAATTAATAATTTTATTATACTTGGCTAAATTTTAATTTTAATAGATAATTTTTACAATTTTAAATACTTATTAGATTTCTATTAGATTAGATAAAATTAAGTTTATAGATATTCCAAATATACAGGATATCTATATACTTTAATATATTTAATAAAATTATATATTTTAATTAATTTATTTTTTCTTTTTATTATTCTATAATTAATCTTAATTAATTATGGATTCTAAAGCTCGACATGATGAGACATCTAATAAACTCAAGTTCAATTTAGAAATCCCAAAATTAGATCGAGATACTCCAAGAAATAAAATTGACGTGGTTATAAAGCGAGAGCCTAAGAAATCAACTAAGGATTATCTTGAAATATTAGAGAAAATAAGGCTAATTCTAACAAATTCAAGTCTTTCAGATGTTCAAAGAGCTGATTTTTGCAAAAGTCAAAGATACTTTATGAAATTATATTTGGAAGAAGTTAAAAAATCATGATTTTTCTTTAAATACTTTTAAATTATGAACATAATAAAATTAATTATCTAATCATGAGTATTAAGGGAAATAGGAAGGATTCTATATTTAAAGCAAAAGAAAACATAATATTAAATTCAGAATTACATAAAATAAAAGTATCAAATATTATTATTCCTTTTTATAAGTTCAGCTCTCGTAAGTATAAAATAAAATATGTTCCCAAAAATTATATTCATTTAACGATCCTCAAAAAAGAAATGACAGGATAACAAAATTATTTATTTTTCACTTTTGATACCTGATAATAATACTTCTTTACTTCTTTTAATAATTCCTTTTTTAGAGCAGAGATAATTAGAAATTTAAGGTCTGATTTTTCTATTTGATAATCTTCAATCAGTAATTCTATCATATATTTTGGAAATATCTTATATTTGCTTGAAAGTTCTTTCAGTAATACCTGAAATCTCTCTTTTATCTCATTACTTTTCCTATGTTTTTTTATAAATCCTAAGTTTTTAGTATCAGATGATACATGAAAATCGCTTGCTCCCCGAAGCTCAGGTTTGCCCCCTGATGTTTTCTTTGCAAGTTCATTTTGTCTTTCTTTTACACGCTTAACAGCAATACTCATTCCATTGACAATCTCTTCTTCATTAATATTTTTAATATTATGGGATTTTCCACATCTTAGGCACTTCTTATTCCTTTGTGATCGTTTAACATATAAATATTGTCTGCATTTACTGCATCTAAAAATCAGATAAGGAGTAGTATCTTTTTTCCAACAGGCCTCTTCACTCATAATTTTTTCTCCTCTTGTATATTATGCTGATAGATGTTCTTTATAATAAAGAATAATTCTTCAGGAGTATCAATATTAATAACTTGTAGATTGTAAGTATTCCCTAAATTCCTAAATTTGGTTTTTAATAAGCGCTTTTCACTTTCATAATTCTCAGAAAAATCAATAAAATCAAAGATATTGACTCCTAAGGAATGGCTTTCCTGAAGAATCTGATTTTTTCCTATGATACTATTTTCAGAAAAGTCTCTTGGATCATATATTTGAATAGCTATTTTATCAAATAATTCAATATCTATTTGCGAGTCAACAACAATAAAGGGCAATCTATTTTCACTCAGCTTCTTACGTAGTCCAAATTTCATATCTAATTTGCAGTGTACCTTTATATCTAAATGAGCTTTTTCTTTCTTAGCTTTATCCTTTTTAGATAGAAAATCTCCCAAATTAGATTGTGTCTTATTTTTTATCTTTTTTTCATTTTCTTTCAGAAGGCTTGGTTTTTGCAGATTTCTCTGCATTTTATTTAATTTATTTAAAGCAATATTTAAATACACCTCATCATTGGTATTTCTACAATAGAGAATGATAACTTTTCCTTTTCTATGCCGAGCTGTTCTTCCTTTTCTCTGAATTAACCGAATTTCTGACGCTACAACATCATAAAATATAACTAAGTCACATTCAGCGATATCTAATCCCTCTTCCGCAACATTAGTACTTACCAAGACATTGTATTTCCCTTTCTTAAACAGATCGAGGAGTTCTATTTGCTGTTTTTGGTTCAAACCTTTATCTTCTTTTGACTTTGTAGCTTGACCCACGAATCTAATTGGTTTGATCAACTTATTTTCCTTTAAATTTTCTACAATATTTCTAACAGAAGCCCTTAATTTCACGAAAACTAAAATACGAGAATCATGATTCTTATTTAACTCATCGATAATTATTTGGCGAAGTATTTTTAATTTAGGATGTACTAATACTGGGGAATTAAGCTCTTTATTTTTCATCAATTCTAAATGAATCTGACGGATTCGATAATCTGAAGCCAATACCCTTGTAGCTTTAGAACTATTTTTCTTTTTTGCATCTTTTTGTAATTTTTCTAAATAAATAAGTAATACATCCAAACCTTGTTGTTCAATTAATTCTATCATATGAAAGAGAATTAATGCTTGAGCATTTATTGATAAAGAAGAATATACGCCTGTCTTATTACCATCTCCATGAACTAGAGATATAAGCTCATTATTTAATTTGAGAAGATCTTTTCTGATAACTTTTTTATGCAGAGCTTTTGCTTTAACTTTGATAAAATCTAACTCAGCAAGATGTTGCAATCGTTCTTCTAATAGAATTTTTATTGCCTTACAAGTATCATCCATCAATGAAGTAAGATTTACTCCAATTTTATAAATGTCAAGTGGTTTTAAATAACCTTTTACATCAGTATCCTTTCTTGCTCTAAGATGGATGTTAGTAGGAGGTATATGCAAATTATGACATAATTGAATAATTTTTTCTTTACTTGCTCCTGGTGATGCTGTCATTCCTAAAATAATACCGTCAGGATTTTGATCAATATATTCATCAGCGATCAAGGCATATGGATAATCACCTGTTGCATGATGAGCTTCGTCAAAAATTATAAGGCAAGTATTTTCTAAGGAGTATTTTTTCATTGCTAAATCATTTCTTAAAGTATGAGGTGTGAAAAATAGGATTTGATGAGTCTGAAATTCTTGAGGTCTTTCTTTAGGTAAGTTTTTCCCTGTCAAGATACAATATTTTTTTTCTGGTAATGATAAAAAGCTTCGAAATGTTTCATAATGCTGGTTTATTAGAGGTCTTGTTGGGGCCATGATAATGATTTTACTTCCAATAGGATATTTTTCTAAGTTAAATGCTACGACGAGTACCGCAATTATTGTCTTTCCTAAACCCGTGGGTAATACAATAAGAGAATTCTTTCCTACACAATCCTTTGCAATTCTTAACTGATATTTTCTTGTCTCTAATTTTTCTTTATTGAGATATTTATTTTCAATTTCAACTATGTTTACTATATCTTGATATTGTTCAGAATCACTCAATTATATCATATCACTGTTATTTTATAATTATCTATAATAAGTTTCTCAAAAAGACGATTACATTTGAAATAAGAGTTAATAGTCTCACCAAGTTCTAATCCTAGTTTTGAGGGATATATTAAATTATTTCCATTAGCATAGAATATAGCAGGATAAGAGGATTTCAGAGATTTTATATTGTGCATAAGATCAGAATTATTTAAAGATAAATCAAAACCTTTTCCTCTATTTACATGCTTGAATATATAAATAATATCATTTAACATATTCAATTCATCTTGCTTTAGTTTTAATTCAATTGTCTTATTTCTGTTATCTTTCTCTTCTTTTTTATCTTGGATTTTACTGGTAAATTTCTCTGTTAAAAAATATAATGAATTATTAATTTTCTTGGGGATGAGCTCATAATCATTGAAAGTACTATGAAATAAGTTCTGAAACTTAAGAATTAATTTAATTATATCTTCACTTTCATTAATCGATATACCTAATTGAGCTATTAATTTTCCGAAATTAAATTTTTTATGGTAATTTCCCTTATAGGCGTTCAAGGCATCGAGAATTACATTAAATAATTCTATATCCTTCTTTTTTGAACTAGCGGTACTTTTTAGTGTCCTTGTTGTTTTGCTATCATCTAATAATTTCGAATAGGAATCAGGTTGCATATTTAAAAAGATTTAGAGATAAAAGTATAAAAAGAAAAAATTATGAAAAAAATCATTTAGTTATTTTTTTATTCTTTCGATATGAAGTATACATGATAACTGAACCTGGCATTCCTATCATAAATATCCCTAAGGGCGCCATGAAATTAACTGGCTCATTAGGTGGAGCATTATTATAGATACCCTCATAAGTTAATATCTTAATAGATTCAGAACTAATTCCATCATTTAAGTATAATTCAAATGTATAGTTATCGGCATAAAGCATTTCATATGAAGAACTAAATAAGTTCCATGTATCGCCTAAACTCATTGTGAAAGCTTGATTATTAGTTATCAAATTTCCGTCCTTATATACTTTCATAAATACCTGTTCTTCTGAATATGATTCCCTTCCATACCCAGTAATTAATGACGAATTAACTTTAAAATCCATTGTATTTCCATTCCTAATCACATCATAAGTATAATCAATATCATAAGTAGTTCCGAATGTTATAGCTCTGCTAAAGACTTTCTCTGCTTGATAATACACACTGATATTGCCATTAACATTAGGATAGTTATCCGGATGTAAAGGTATAAGGACATCTCCTTGATAGTTATTATATTCATTTTTCTCAAATATTACTGTCTTTAATTGTAAGCTCTCAAACCTAACAATAACATCATCACTACAATTTCCAAGATTTATAGTAATAATATTAACACTGTTAAGCTGTACTACAGGAGAATAATTTATTTCTACATCGAAATTACTTACTCTCTCAAAAGTGGTGACTTGATAAGGCTCTAATCTTATCCCATCATTTAAAAATAGGTCAAAGGTATAATTTTCAAAGGAAAGGTAATTGTAAGTAAGATTAAAATGATTATAAGATATATAATCGGTCATCTGGAATGTTATTTGGTCAATTAAGTTCTCATCTTGATATATATTGACATATGCTTCCATGCTTTCAAATGCTTTCATTCCTTGTGCTGTTATTAAGGATGAGTTTATTTCGAAATATATAGAGTCTTCATATTCTATAATGTCATAAAAATAAGTTAAATCATAGGTAGTCGAAAAATTCAATGATTTACCTGCAATCTTTGTCAATCCTTCATATAAGGAGATATTTCCGTAAATTATTGGGTAGCAATCTGATTCGAGAGGAATAGGGATCGTACCATTATAAAGATTTTGTTCTTGTCTTATTAATACAACAGTTCCTATTTTGGGGCTTTCATATTTTACAACAGCATAAGGTCCGAAATCCTCAAGGATAATATTACAAATAGAAACATTAATATTATTTTCACCAAGAAGCATTACAGGATCTTGATATTGAACACTTACTCGTAAATCATCATTTCTTGACATATAACATATCCAATATAAGATTTCTCCATCTATTTCCTTATGTTCTGTTGAAGTATAGAATTCTTTTAATGTGTTATCATAAATATTTTTGATCAAGAGATGAGTAAGCTCTATATCAAATTCTATTCCCAAATCGAGTATTTCATCTAATTTATAGCAATAGTATATGTTTTTAATATTTGTATAATCGATATTTTCCAAAATATAATTTTTAATCTTCTCTGTATCCAATAAGTATTCATCCAATATCATCAACAAATCAACAAGGAAATATGTATCTTGTAGAATTGCCTCTATATTATTTGTATTATTTGAATTGTAATATAGAGTAGTAGGTGTTTCTACAATATTTTTCTCTAGATAACTAATTAAAGCACTCTTATCGAAATTTAATTCAGAGACAATTCCCAGATCTAAATAATGAGTTATAAAGTCCATGCATTTAATTGCATAATAGGAATAATGAAAGAAGATAAATTTCTCTTGATACTCTTTTAAAATTACACTGAAGTTCTCGTAGGGTAAAAATGCCCCAAACTTATTTGAGGATTCATCTAAAAATTGAGAATTTATAATACTATTTAGTATTTCTTCTAAATCATGGATGAATTCAAAATCATCTAATTTAAATAGACTCTCCAACGATTTTAATGCCATATATGTATTTTTATGTGAATATGCATAGTCAATCTCTTCTGTATAATAATGATTTCCAACATTATAATACTCAATCGGTAATGTTCTTAAGATACTATATAATCCATCTACATTCATATAGCTATAAAAACCACGACTTTGGATTTGAGAAGAATCAAAATAGGTTTTTTCAATTTGTTTATAAAGTTCATGAAGTTCTAAATCAGAGATTCTATTATAAAGTGAAAATGATTGAATAATACTGTACATTAATTCTTGACTGGTATATTCTTTAGGAATAAGCGAAAAGCTACAGTAACTTTTAAATAGGTTTAACGCATTTACAATATTTTCCTTATCTGTTTGAGTTAATATGGCTAAATTTCCAGATTCTTCCAGTGATTTAAGTATTCGAAATGTATCTATTAATTCATATATATTATGACTTGTAGAAGCATCCCAAATATCATACTCATTTCTATTATTTATTATAAAGTCTAATAATTCAGAATGATTAATAGCTGGGCACTCTGTCTTTAATGAAAGATCTAATCCTATACTTGTGGCTACTATATTGGAGTAATTATTATAAGGCATCACCCTGGAATATTGAAAATAATTAAGATCATCATCATATAGATTAGATAAATATTGATTAAAATCATCTATTCGAATTGTATCAACCATCTTAAAAATTTCCAGAGTTTTAATTGCATAGTAACAGGATAGAATATTAAGGTCAAAAGAATCCAGTGATTCAAATTCAATATTATTATCATTCAAAAATCCTCCAAATAATAGATCTGATGGTATATTTGATTGAAGTCCATTGACATAATTAATAATTAAGTCTCTTTCGGTAGTATATTGCATCCAATCATTCATTAAAAGGTCAAGCGTTATTACGGCAAAGAAAGTATTATCTAAAGTTGCTATTTTAAATTCTTCTTCTAAATTATTATCATATGGTTGTCCAATGAATCCACCTTGCTCAGAATCAAAACAACTCCAAATAAATTGAATTATATATTGTGTGTCGATGAGATTCAACCGATTTAGTAATTGAAGGGACAATATCACATAACAATTTGTCTGTAAAATAGAGGTAAGAGGGTAATATTTCAAATCAAAATCCGTATCCAAATATCGAAAACTATAGTCATCCATAAAAATATTGTAGTCATCATTGAATTGAGCCATGATATAATTTGTGATTTCTGTCTGATTAATTAAATCAAGACGGTCTAAGATATCAAGAATATACAAGCCGTAATAAGTTCCCTGTAAGGAGGGCGTATAGAGTTGAGAAAAATACCCATTATTCGTAAAATCTGCTACTTTTTCATCTAGAATTTCTTCAATAATCTGCAAGTTGGTCTGTTGGCTTGAGTTTGCAATCGTATTCTCAGTATCAGCAATTTCATCAGCAGATAAATGATTATTACTGGGAAGTACGAAACATATCGAAAATAAGGCAATGAAGCCTAAAAGTACTACTTTTCCATAACATCTAATGTGTGTTCTCATTTTGGTTTTAATTTATATATTTTATAATTATTAGTCAAAGCAATATGAGTCTATATAAAGAAAAAATGTAAAATACAAAGATAATAACAGATAGAATACAAAAAAAGAAAAATAAAAAAAGTAAATTACAAAAGAAAGATTTTAAGAATAAGTCAATAAGCTGATATTAGAGGCGGTCCTTTTCCACTATGATATCTTATAGACTCAATTTCAATGTGTCTATGTACTCTAGGTCTAAATTCTTTTCCAATTTGTTTTAGACTTTGAGCTTTAGGAACTTTTAAGGAAATAAAATTTGGTTCACCTAAGCTTTCATCTCTGACAGCAAAAATATAATATTTCATAGTATTGTGAGAATTAAACACAGGTTTCACGTTTCCACTTAATTTTATTTGGACTATATCAGATGATAAGATAATACCTTCTTTCAAGGCATTATCTTTTACTGGTTCTGAATCCATTTTTCTCTCTTCTTTAACTCTAAATAAATTCTCTATCACTTTTCTTAGAATATCTGAAGATCTAACAAGGCTCTGAAATCCTGATATTTGAAATCTTTGGAAAATTTTCTCTTTTACTTGGGATTGAATTGTGCTCATTCGTATATTTAAATAGGAGCAAATACTATTTACTGTAACCTTCTCTTTATAATGACAGAGAGCAACTATTGATGCAATAAGCCCTGCGATAACATCATCTTTAGTGTTTTTAATTACGTCCCATAATTTTGGTAAAAGTATCTTACTTTCATTATAGAAAGACATTCCCATTCCAAAATTTTCAGCGATTCCGAGAATTCGATTTAATATAAATTTTTTTCGGTCTCTCTGATAATAATTTGGAAAAAATCTTATTATCTGATGTTTAAATGAATTATACTCTTTTTTACTGATCTTAGAGACTTCTAATAATTTTTCTTCATCAAGAGGGATATTATTCACTTTAAGATGATAATATAATGTTAAGGGTACTAATTTCTGAGGATTTCTAAACTTTGTACCAGATTCTAGTCCTTTTCTGATCCTTAGATAAATTCTGTAAAGCGATTCCTTAAGTTTTGGAGAGAGTCTTAAAGAAGCTACAATGTTAGATATTTCAATTCTTGCAAGTTGATTCATAAAATCATCATTAGACTTTATTTTATGCATTTTATTTAGTTTTTCTAAGCGATATGCATTTGGATTAGCGAGTCTCTCTCGTTGTAATCCTATTTTAGTTGTTGATAATACCTCGTGCTGGATTTTTGTCTCAACATAAGGTCTATGATATTCTAATTTTTGAATCTCCAACATAATACCGCATGTCTTACAGACATATCCTTGTTTCGTATCTGCAATATCGGGAGATCCACATATATCGCAAGTTAAGCTAAGGATTCCCATAGAATAACCATTTGGATCATTTTGTGTTGCCATTTTTTAATCACAATTTTTTTTTGATGAACCAATTTTTTATTTTCTTAAGAATATTAAGGAAGGAGTTTTGCTTTTAGATATTATCATTACAAAACATTTTTCAAATTCATAAGAATTTTACATTATTTTCTGAAATTATTTTAGAATTTATAATATATTTCTAAAAGTATTTTATACAATAATTTTATAGTCAGATTTTCATTGATCACACCAAAAAAGACAGCATCTAAAATTTATGAAATAATATCGATATTTTATACATATTTGACCAGATGATTTCGGGTTTAAAAATCTTTGTACTTTATAATTCTAAGTCCTCATATTAGGATGATAAATATGGTTAAGTCTTTCAAATTTAATTGTATGATTTTATTTTTTGGTTTTTTACCCATTTTTTGTTTATATACATCGATATGGTGATAAATTCATGTTTGATAGTATTTGGTTATTTCTAATTATATTAATTGTCGGATTCTTTCTAAATATGCTTCGAAATGCAATTTCTTCGAGAATCTTAGGTACATTTTTGGATATTATTGCATTCATAGGAATCGTTATCCATGAATTATGCCATTATACTATGAGTCTATTAATGGGAATTGTTCCATCAGAGATAAAGGTGAGTTATAGGGAAATGAGAGGTCATATTAGAAGTAGAGTAGGAAGCTTTTTGCAGGCATTTTTGGTAGGTCTTGCTCCCCTTTTTATATCTAGCTATATTGCATGGTTTTGTTTTGATATAGCACTTAATGCATCTTTTATTTGGTATTATAGATTATTGGCAGGAATTATTGTAATATCTATTCTTATAGCAGCAGGTCCATCAGCTGCTGATATAAGTAGTATAAAAGTGGGTTTTACAAACAATCCATTAAAATCATTGAGTCAAATAGGTGTGGTTATTCTCTTGGGGCTAATTGTTTACATTTTAACATTTGATATTTTTATTCCAGCAAAATTTAGCTTTCTTTATTTCATTTTTATCGGTTTTGGCTATATTATATTGAAATATTCAGCTATTGGTGTAAAATTTATGATTAATTATGTAGCTGGTAATAATGGGTATAATAAATCTTCAAGACATAATTATATGAACTCCATTCCAACTCTAAAGCCAACAAAAAATAAAAAAAATAATGATAATCAAATTTCTTTGGTAAGTTTTTCAGATTTTCTAAATGATACTAGTGACAAATCCTCAGAAGAGCAGTTAGGAGAAAATATCGCTCTGGATAATTTTATAGAAATATTGACAAAATCAGGAAAAAGAAAAAAAATTAAAATCGAATTAGGACAGTGGTGATATAAAGATGAAAGGGTTTTTTTATATTATTTTATTTGGAGCTTTTATAATGCTTTATTATAAGAGCCCGATGTATTGTTTGGTCATAGTAGGTATTATTATCTTGTTTTTCTTGTATTCAAGATATAGAAAGTCAAGTAAGGATGGTAATGCACAAAGGAGTTTTATCTTTAGAAAAGGTGGCGCTTCTCAAAATAGTAACCAAGTAAACGAGCTTGCGACTTTATTTATGGTACAGCAAATGTTCAATGAATCTGATCATCAAGATGTGTATAATGCCATAAATTCAGAAGAAAATGATAAGAGTAGCAAGATAGATGCTGTTAAGAATGAAATATTAGATCTACTGCTTGAGGATTGAGTTTTTATGAAAAATTCTGTTAAAAATAAAAATAAAAATACTAATTTAGTATCAATATTATCTCAAAAGTTCTACAATTTCTCAATTATTAATATATATGGAGAATCTGGAACAGGCAAAACAACATTAGCTCTACAATTAAGTTCTAATTTTATTTTAAGACATAAGAATAATAAGAAATCTTGTATATGGATTCAAGCAAGTGAACTTTTTCCAAAAAAAAGGTTATTTTCTATGTATTCTAATGATAATGAGAGACTAGAATATTTACAGCAGAAATTGCTAATTTATCCTAAAGTAAAGATTAGAGATTATCTTCATCAAAAAGAAGCTATAAAAAGATTAATAGATTCAGCTTTATTGCCATATGGATTGAAGATATTAGTAATTGATAATATTTCACACCACTTAAGATTTCAGCTTTCAAGTTACTCCAATATCCAAATAAGACAGAATTTATTAGATGAGTTTTTCGAATTAATTATTGCTCCATTGATTTTTTTATGCGAAAATCAAGGAATTAAGCTAATTTTCATTCATGAAGTGTCTTATAATCCTAAGACAGATAGAAATGTGATGTTTAATAACAAGCTATTTAGTAGAATTAATGCTTTGAATATCGAACTTTTAAAGAAAAAAAATACAGGAGATAAAATAATTAATTTTTATCATAATGTATTTTCAGAAGCATTTAGTTATAATATTCACCAAAACGGATTGCTATAGATTAAATTTGGAATGAAATTAAGAAAGTTAGCATGATATATACTTAAAAATCTTATTTTTATTTCTCTTTTCTCTCTCTTTCTTTGATCCGTCTGCATAAATTCTCCAATTCAATTCTATCTTTATCTTCTTCTTTTAAAGGTGTAGAACAATTTGCACAATAACCATCAGGGCCATCGATTTCATTCCCGCAGAATTTACAAAGTACAATTTCATAGTCTGGCATACCATTTTGATAATCGTCTTTATCTTTAAATTTCTTTCTTTTGATTTTTTTCATTTCTTTACCCTCATAAATATAATTTTTAGTCCCATTTTCAATATTTTCTTCCATATCTACAATATTATCTCTTATAATTTTATTATTGTTTTCAAGAATTTCATTATTAGTTAACCAATACCGATCAACGCATCGATTTTGTAGCAAAAACGGTTTTTCAATAGAATTCACTCTTATTATGCATTGACCTCTTTGCAACTCTGATAAATAATTTACTTGCCATTCTTGTAGATTTAATAATTCTCGCATTAATTCTTTATGCATATGGATTTGAAAGCAGATAAGAACACCCGCATTGTTTAGAATCTCTTTAGATATATTGGGTCGCGTAGCTAAAGTTATTAGACATTCTCCTGTCCCTCTTAAAAGTAAAGCGATATCTTCCAAATAAGAAGTCAATTTGGTTCGTGATGAGAGTTCTTGGGGTGCATAGTATTGGGCATCTTCGATAATAGTAATATGTTGAATCCCTTTATAATTTCTGCTTCCCTTTTCAAGATTTTTATCCCATAGGTATTTTAAGATCATATTAAGAAAAAACAGAGCATCTTCTTTTTCCCCACCTAAATCAATAATAGAAGATAAATCCAAAAGAACTTTATAGTTAAATAAATCCTTTACCTTATAATTAGAGTCTGATTTAAATATTCTTCGCAGACTACCCGTATAGTATCTTCTTATTCTATTTTGTACAGCAGTAATACTATTTTTAAAATAGGGATCTTTTGAATCATTTCCCACTCCCTCTGAAGTGGTTTTAAAAGAAGACCAATTTCTTGAATTAGGATCTTTTATAATTTTTTTTAATATATCAACGAATACTTTTTCCATTTGAGGTGAATATTCAATATTGTCTAATAATCCTCCACTTTCAAAAATTCTAAAGACTCTTTCAGCATGAATATTTGGATTTGACCCTTCTGGATCAAAAATATTTATACTAAAGTTCTTTCCTGGTTTGAGAATTAGCATATCTTTTATTTTTGTTTGTAAGTGATGATATTCTCCCTTAAATTCTGTAAGAAGAAAGGGGATTTCATTATGTTTTTTTGTAAGTTCGAGTAAAAAAGATTGCAAAAAATTACTTTTTCCAGATCCTGTTATTCCAGTGATAAACATATGTTGAGTTAAATCATCTAAACTTAGATGAAATTTTGATTTTAGTCTATTTTTCCATATAATCCTTCCTAATTTCATTGTACCTTTTATCTTCCATCGAGAAGGAACATCCATAATCATTGTATATTTTGGTCTAATATATTTTGAAAAATAAAAGATAATTAGAGATAGAGCCCATAAAAATATAGTACTATTTTGAAATAGTATCTCTTTATGATACCCTTCTTTAATATTAAAAAAAAGGATAGAAATGATGGATATAGATAATGATATATGAATAAAGGCTAAAGATAATCCTAAATAGTATATATTTGTGCCACCTATGATATAATTTCTTTTAATATAGATATATTTTACAACATAATATGATGTTGTAAATATCAATACAAATAATGAAAATAAGAAATATAAGTTGTAAATAATCATCAATAATTATTTTCTAACAGAAGAATTTAAACTAATTGCTAATTATTACAAAAAAAAAAAGAAAAATATAAAGATTAATTATTAAATTTTTTCTTATAGGTATATCCAATTACGAGGGCAATAATTGCAACCATTCCCATTATTCCAGCACCACCATAAAACGCAGCAGGAGGAATATAGGGTAATGCTTTTATGCTACTGGTATTATTGTTTGTCTCGTTTCCTATATCGCTTGAATTCAATTCTGTTGAAATTTTTCTTATCCTATCTATATGTACTAATATATTTATGTTTGGTTGGGCCTGATAATTCCTGAAATCCATAGTATAAAATCCTTCCATAGCAGTACCGAAGGGAAAATCTATTGGTGAGTTGAATGCTGTAATTGGCTTGCTATTAAAAATATTGAAAATAATACCATTAGGTGCAGTTAGATTTAAGTTAATCTGTAAGGTATCATCCAGTCCATAAGCAATAGGATTTACTCGTCTTATGAAAAATTTATACATTGTATCAGATTCAAGATATAAAGAACAATTATAATTTTCCTTAGGTTGTACTGGGAAAGGAATATCAGACATTTCATCCCCTTGAAATATGCTTATATGAATATTTAAATTTGGACCTTCTGTTTCTGTAAAGATTATTGTGTGATTTCCATTAATAGTTACTCCATAAGGTACGGTATAATAGGCATTAAAGCGCATTGGTACTTCTGATTTAAAAATATAATATATTAATCCATTTGGATCAAGGAGGGTAATATTCATATGGCACTCATGAGAATCAGTTACAATAGCAAATTTGATATGATAAAAAGAGCGATTCAATAGATAAGGACTTAGAATAATGTCTCTCTGATTTTTATGAAACGTATGTACTTTATCATGAATTAGTCCTTCGCCTAAACCTTGTGTATTTAATCTAGATTCAGGTACATCTTTCAATGCACTAAGATAATAATCTTTTTGGATACTTATCGTAATTGGAATCACAGTTATTCCTATAAGAAAATATAAAAGTATAATAATAGATACTTTTTTATTCTTAATTTTAATCTGGTTTTTTAAACTCATACACTTCCATCTCCATGAATTCATTAATTAATTCTTGAACTGGTTTGCAATTGTCATAGTTCACGCAATCAAAGCAAGGACTATCTGCCCAAAAATATGCTTTTTTACCATTATTTTCAATAATTAAAATGGGATAATTCCTTAAAGGACATATGAGAGCGGAGTTGTGAATTTTGCCCCGCTTTGGGAGGGGATAAGAATTCCCGCATATCTCACATTTCGCATATCGTTTATAATTTGAAGTTTTATGTATAAAAATTGAACAATTGCAATTAGGACAGAGTCCAAGTTCTTTTGTTTTTTTCATCGTCGAATATAGTAAAAGTTATATTTTACAGTAAAATCAAATACCCCTATTTAAAGAAAAAAACCATAATTTTCATTTCATTATAGAGATAAATTGTCTAGGGAAATATATTGGATGGGAGTATTATACTGTTGAAATAAAAACCTGTCTTTTCTTTAATTATTTCTTCTATTTTTGGGTAGGTACAAATGTTAGTGATAAAAATGCATAAATTGATTTATTTTAGAATATTTCTCCTAAAATTATAATTTAATAAAAGAATATATTCTTCCCATCACTGAATTTTGTACGCACCCCTATTTTTTCTTTTAAATATATCAGAATTATAGATGATGCAATATGGTTCTAAACGATTATTATGAGACATTTGAAGAAGGTTTTGACTTTTTAATTGCAATAGGCTCCGTTATAGGTGTCTTTGGGATTATTATTGGTATGCTAGGATTAATGGTACTTTCTAATAAATATAAATCTAAAATGGCTTTTGTCTTACTTCCATCTATTTTTCTTGTAATTTTATGTGGATTTGATACTGGACTAAGATATTTCGGTATGTACTAATTACTCCTATTTTTTATAGGTCAAAGAAAAAAGAATAAAAAAATTAAGTGTATCCATAAGGAAAACCAGAGGAATCATCAAAAAAAGATTCTATAAAATTTAGAATTCCAAATGGATCTAACCATCCCATGAGCATAAGGAGTATTGAAATAATTAAAAGGGTTATTCCTATTTTTTTGTGATTTTTTAGAATAAATAATCCTACTGCAAACATTATCAGAGCAATTGCCAAAACTAAAGTTCTTATAGTACCAAAAGTATCAGTCTCCTCTCTTCTATATTTATCTTCATACCCTCCGAATTTCGTCATTATTTCATTTATAAAATGGATTGGATCTAACCATAATAATATCAAGATGAAGCCTATAATTAATAATACTACACCCATCGCCCTTCCATCCTCACTCATTGCCTTTACAAATCCAACTATTATTAAAATAATTCCAAGAAAAAGACTAAGTTGTTTAAGTACATTAAAGACTGTATCTAAGATATCTCCCGTTACTTGTTGGAAATTATCACTGAAAAAAGGGATAAGGATTATGATTATTATACTAATTGCAAAAAGTATGAGTAAGGTTGATTTTCCGCTGGACTGCTTTTTCTTTGGAACAAACCAGATATCATCATTTCCCATCTCTATAGAACACCTATATTTTAGTTTAAATACTTTTATCCAATACATATTTATAAAGAAAAAATATCATATTTGTTATGTAATAAAGAGATTTAAATAGGTTATTTACCATTTATTGATTATATTGTATAGTATAGATGTCACTTAATATGCCAAAAGAAAAGTATCACTGCCCTCGTTGTGGCGGGTTCGAAATATATGAATATAATGAGTCCTTTAATTGCTTTAAATGTAGATTAGAATTTGAAAAGCAGGATTGCGACGAATTTGATGATGAGGATATTTTAGCTATTGAAGAAAAAATGGCCTTTTTAGATGCTTTTCATAAAAAAGAGTAATAAAATCCCTAGTTTTTCCATACTTATTTTACCAGTTATATCTCTATTTATTTTAAATAATGTGATTGGGATATCAAGAGATTAAATACAAAATAAAAAAAAAGAAGAAAAAGAAATTTAAATTTTAGTTGTAGCGATTTTTTGCCACTCAATTATCTTGGACTCAGATACACCACTAACTTTTGAGGATAATTCTTTTGGATCTACTTTTAATAGATCTTCTACATTGTTTATTCCTTCTTGGTTAAGATTTACCACTGTTCCCTTCCCAATTCCCTTTATATCTGTTAGTGATAGGTTTTTTTTAGTTATATTTCCACTTTTTGTATCATTTTCTCCTATTGAATCATCACTTTCTTCATATAAAGTTTCCAATTTTATATATAGTTCCTGAGTAGTTGGTATATTAACTTCTTCCGAATCTGCAACTCCTGCATTTGTGATATAGAATTCACACTCCTCTGGAGGTAAATCAGGAGCATCTACAATAACAGCTCGTCTCTTTAAGGATTTATTTGATGAGAATCCTTTTGTTTTAAACATTACACGGAAATGACAGCCATGTGCTACAATTTGGAAGTGATCCATGAACTGTGGCATCACTATTTCCTCCTATAGCATCATCGGCAGAGAACATTCCCATCATTTTTGTAGCAACTTGATTCGTTAATAAAACTGCTGCGTTATATGTTTCAGCAATTCTGGATAATCCGTGAATCATACTATTGAGTACACTTTGTCTTCTTGCAAGCATTCCGATTCCTACATATTCAGCTCTAAGTAGAGCCATTAAGCTATCAACGATGATCATCCTTACATTTCGAGTTTTGCATAATTTTTCCGCTTGGAGTATCATTTGATCTTGATGATCTGAACTATAAATTCTCGCATGATGGATCTTTCCTAAGACATCTTTGGGATTAAGGGAAAATCGTTTAGAGATACGTTCAATCTTCTTTTTTGAAAATGTATTCTCAGTATCTATATACGCTGTAGCTCCTTCTAATCCTCCCCTTCCTTTTGGTAATTGAACAGTTACAGCAAGTGTATGAGAAAGATTAGTTTTTCCTGATTTGAAGGGCCCATACACTTCAGTTAATTTTCCTGTTTGAAATCCTCCTCCTAAAATGCGATTTAGTTCAGAAGACCCTGTAGTGAAATATTCTACATTGTCATCCATCTCAGAAGCAGAAGTAAAATCAGTCATTCCTAAGGCATCTCGGGCACTCCAAATAAGTTTTTTTGCAGTCTTATCTCCAAGCCCATTGATGTCTGCAACACTATTTTGAGAAGACATCGCTAACATTTCAGCGGTAGATATACCATTTTCTTCTAAAAGTTTAATATGTCTTGAGTTTATTCCTTTTATTTGGCTTAAATCTGAAATTTTATTCACCAATGTTTTTTTTAATTACTAATCACTTCAGATGAGATTATTTAAAGGAAAAAAAAAAGAAGGAGAAAATTAGAAATTAAAAAATTAGAAAAAAAGGGTTACAAGTCCAGGGTTTTGATCAATGGTATTTAATAACGAAAAAATCTATTTTCTTTTTTTAATTCTTAGTTATAATATTAGTGTATATATTTAAATAAAAAATCCAGGGTGCGTACAAAATTCAGTGATGGAAAAATATATTCTTTTATTAAATTATAATTTTAGGAGAAATATTCTAAAATAAATCAATTTATGCATTTTTATCACTAACATTTGTACCTACCCAAAATCCAAGAGTTAAATTACACTTATTTTTTCTTTATATTGTTTAACATCAAATATAGTTCAAATGGGAGTAAAATTAAATTCAATAATTCAGAGGCAAAAAATTGACTTTTCAGAGTTAAAGGGGAGAATCATAGCAATAGATGCCCCCAATATTATCATGAGTTTTCTGAATTTTTCCCATAAGAACACCACTATATATGAGACGGATTTATTTCTTGATCGAACACAAAGAGTATTTTCTCATCTTTATGGAATACTTTATCGTATAAAATTTCTTTATAGTAAGAATATACTTCCTATATTTTGCTTTGATGGGAAAGTCTCTCAACTAAAACGTGTAGAAACAAAAAACCAACTTAATGACTTTCGTTTCGCTCAAAAACGATATAAGCAAGCAATAGAAAAAGACAATAAAGAGCTAGCTAGGAAAATAGCTTTATCGAAAGAATATATGTGGATAAACGTAATAAAGGAATCAAAGCAATTATTACATGCTCTTGGGGTGCCTATAGTTAATTCACCTGTCTCAGCAGAAGCACAATCTGCTCAATTAGTAAAGGAACACATTACTCACTTTTCAAATTCTCAAGATTTTGATTCCCTTCTATTTGGTTGTCCTCGATTAATACAGAACCTTTCGAAATCACTGAAAAGAAAAGAACATGGAAGATGGACATACATTAAGATAGAACCACAATATATAGATTTAAGAGAGAGTCTAAAAATCATAGGTATAGATCAATTTCAATTAATTGATTTGGCAATACTCTTAAAGACAGACTATTTTCAAGGAATAAAAGGGATTGGTCCAAAAACTGCTCTGAGATTCATTAAGAAATACAATAATATAGAATCAATAATAACAGGTGAGAAAGAAAATTATGACTTTTCAGCTCTGAATCACAATCTAATAATGGAAATCAGAAAAATCTTTCTTTTACCTGAAGTTTTAAGTAATTTTGATGCCCTTTATTGGAATCCACCTAATACAACAAGAATATTTCATTTACTTTGCAAAGATCATCATCTTAATAAAGAGAGAGTTGAGAAAAATACAAAATTTTTAGTTGAGAGCTTTTATAAATGTCTAAAATTATTTGAATATGAGAAAGATAGACCAAAAGTTATTCAAAAAACCCTCGATATGATTGATTATTAAATAAAGTTTCTGATAAAATTATATAATATTTGACTCCAAATATTTATCTTAATTTTATTAAATTTTGTAGGTGAATTATTATATTTGAATAATTAATCAGAGATTTTTGGGTAGTTCCAAAGGTCAGTGATAAAAAAATAGATAATTGCTAATAAATTTATTATTATTGTTTGGGATCCCAATTATCCATATCAAAACTTTTCCATATCTTTTCATTCTTTTAGTTCTATAAATTTCCATCGTGTTGGGGTTCCAGCATAATCATCCATATTCCAACAAAGAACTTTGGTTTTGCTTACCCTATAAAATGGAGGAGGATGATCTAAATTGTATTTTCTCATATAATCCTTCTTGATCTCCTTAATTAAATCCTCATTTTTCTCAATTGAGGCCTTCCCTTCAATTATAACAACCTTAATCCCACTTTCTGAGTGAACAACAATATGGGGATTTTCAGCTAAATTTCTACGATTTTGTGTTCCTGAACCTCCCCCAAAATAAAAATTATCATTAATCCATGATCCCCATATAGGAATTGCATGGGGACGACCATCTAATCTTGTAGTACTTAACCAATAATTTTTTGCATCCTTCATCTCATTTTGTACAAAATTCCAACTTAATAATCCATTATCTGATTCTTCAATACCATAATCAGGTATATATGGACGATCACGAGTTTTTTCTTCTTTTTTCATTTAACTTGTTGTTTTTTTTGAATTTTTAAATTTATGCTTCTTTATCTTCATAGCATTTATGATAATAAAATTTTAATCATATCAATAAAGCTGATTTAATCATATAATTTATATATAAAAAATAATTCATCAATAGGTTCTGCATCTACCCAGATTTTTGGTTCTGTACAAAATTTAGTGATAAAACTAAAAATTAACAAGATTTTATGATAATTTAAATTGTGATGAATATAATATTAAAAAATAAGAAGACTCTTCATATATTTTAGGTTAAATAAATTATATTATAAAAATCTGAAAATCAAAGACAAGGTGAGCCAGTTGAGTTGTGATAATAAAATTGAAACAATAATAATTAGTGGTTCAATGAGATTTAAACAAAAGATGACAGCATTATCTAAGAAGTTGATAAATGATAGATATAAAAAAGTTTTTGAACCAAGTGATGATGTATATAATAAAAGTGTTGAGCTAATTGAAAAAGCTAAGAATCACATGATTTTTAAAAGGTTAATTGAGTATGCTGATTTACTTCTTGTATATAACAAAAAAGGTTATGCTGGACTTTCTACTGCTATGGAAATACAAAAAGGATTAGACTGTAATGTTCCTGTAAGGTTTTTATTTGAACCTAAAGCAATAGAGTTTAAAGGACTTTGTATACATCCTGATTATGACGTTAAAGTTGATACAAAATATTTAAAATAACAATTATTTGAATTTTCTAAGTTTCTTTAATGGAAACTTAAGACCTAAAATTAATTTTAATTTACCATCACTGAATTTTGTACTTACCCAAAAAAGGGTGCCTACAAAATTCAGTGATGGAAGAATATATTCTTTTATTAAATTATAATTTTAGGAGAAATATTCTAAAATAAATCAATTTATGCATTTTTATCACTAACATTTGTACCTACCCAGATTTTTTTCTTTAAATATAACCACACTTTTTCTTTTCTAAATATACAATCTTAATAAAAGAGAGAAAAAGAGTATGACGAATGTATTTACATTGGCCATTAAAGATAAGGAATCTCAGATGATTGAATGCTCAATAAACTATAAAAAAATCAAACAGAGCATTTTAGATTATACACTTCGAAAGTATTCAATTACATATGTGAATTACGAGACTGAAATCGTACCTTGCTTATCTGAAAGGCAATATGAGCTGATCTCTACTAATACGGTTGCCCATTATAATATTACTAAAAATATTATTGAAAAATTTCTAAGAGATTTAAAATCGTTTCAGATGTTTTTAAAACGGTGTAAAATCAAATGGGATCTAAAAAAAAATAATATATACACAAAAGTTAAAATTTATCTTCATAAGCTTCATAGATTAGCTCCTGTCTTTGATTATAAGAGAGCAAGAAAAAACCTAAAGATACTTCATAAATTTTTTAATACAACTCATTTATGGCCTCAAATTTCGACTCAATTAGCTATACTGGTCTTTATAACAGATCTTAAGGATAGCTTTAATTCAAGAAAATTGATGAATACAAATATTCGGGCGATAACAAATTGCTCTGCTTATGCTTTTTACCGCACAAAAAATATTTTAATTGAAAAAGGCGTTTTATCTAAAAATGAGTGATATTGAAGAAGTTTATCAGTGTTTAATCAACAAGGGTTTCTCAGAGGAAGAATTAAATAATGAAATTAAGAGAAAGAAGTCAGAATTTCATGGATTTATAACAGAACAAGGAGCATTATTTCTTATTGCAAAAGAAAAGGGTCTTAAAATTCAATCTCCTGATATTGATCCTGATCTCTACTCTGAAATTGAAAAAGAGATTGATTATAATGAGTTTACTATGCCTCTAAGTGACCTTCAAGAGGGGATGAGCAACATAGTGATTCTTGGTAAGATTACCAATATTTTTCAAATAAAATCTTTTATAAGAAAAGATAATACTCCTGGACTTGTTGGATCATTTATACTAGCTGATACTTCAGGATCAATTAAAATTGTAGTATGGGGTGAACATGTTAAAATTATAGATACTGAATTCTTTCAAAAAGGTGAAATTGTAAGAGTTATTAATGGATATTCAAAAAAAGGGTTGAATGGGGGACTTGAAATCCATATGGGGAAAATAGGAACACTAATTTTAGCACCAAGTGATATTGATGATAAAATAAAGAAACAATTGCAAAAAATTGAATTAGGTAATGGAAATGGATATTCCCTTTCCCATGTGAATAGTACACATATTAAAGATTTATTCAATAAAGAAGGATTTATTGATTCTGTGAGTGGATATGTAAAAATAGATGATTTTAAAGAATTTAATAAGAAAAATGGAGAGAAGTCTTTTTTACTAAAGTTCCAACTTATAGATGATACTGGAAATATAATTGTCTTAGTTTGGGATCTAAAGGCTATAGAGGTTCTTAAATCAATTGAAAATGATATATTAATAAAAATTTCCAACGTAATGATAAAAAACAATGATAGAAATAATGAGAAAGAAGTTCATTTCACCAAAAGATCCAAAATAAAAATTATATAGTAATATCTTTGAATATATATCTATCTTTTTATGTGCATTTTCTTTTTTTTCTTTAAATACTCCCGACAATATTTCACTTTAAAATAATTTTATTTGGAGATAAAGTCATGGTAATACAAATACCTAAAGTATTATATAAAAATAAAATAAGTACTATTCTTGATGAGATTCGAGATAATTATGGAAAACTCACGAGGAAAGGATATATCTACGGGATTATTGCAGTTGATCAGGATGCCAAAATTATCGCAGTAGATTCTCGATTCGACAGAAAACTTAATTACTGGGATCTCAGTTCAATTGGTGCTGCGATGTATGGTGTGGCAAGACAAGGGCAGGATTTTTTCGAAGCTGATTATTTAGACAGAGCAACTATTATCTACAACAATATGCAATTATTTGTAAAATCTATAACTAATATTAAAATTAATCATGAAGAAAAGAGAGAAATTCTTATAATTCTATTGTGCGATAATGATGTCAATATTGGAGTTATGATCCTTCAAATGCAAAAATTTGCTCCTATAATTAAAAAAGAGATCGAGCAATCAGGAACCATAAAAAATACCCTTAAGATGACAGAGAAAGAGTTAAAAGAACATATAAAAGAGCTCAAGAAAGAGATATTCAAAGATAAACTGAGTATGTTAACATAGACTCATCAGAGGTGATATAAAGTGCTTAAAAATATATCAGAATCAGAAATGGATACTAATACTATGGAAAATACAAGACATAGTCTTTTCCTTGGTAATTTAATTCAATTAAAAATTGTTTATTGGGGACCAGGAGAATCAGGAAAAACAACTAATTTTTTTAGGTTAAAAGAGAAATTTTCCACTGAGCGAGTAACTGAAGGATATTCAATTGAGACAAATGATGGAAGAACTCTATGGCAAGATTCCCTGTTCTTATCCTTTGAAGCCACTATAAATCAAAGAGACTTTACTATTATAGTTCATGTGGTTACTTGTACTGGTCAGGAACGATTTCTTTCGACAAGGGAATATGTGCTTAATGGAGCAGATGGAATTATTTTTGTTGCAGATTCCCATCCTAAGATCATGGAGCAAAACAAACGCAGTTTCAGGGAATTGTTAAGTTTTTCCAAATCGAGAGGTGTTCCCTACGTAATCCAACTTAATAAGCAGGATTTACACAGAAAGATCAGCATTGAGGAATTTAAACAGCAACTACATCTCCCTATGGAAGAAAAATATTCCGATAGTACTCTAATTGTGTATCCTACAGTAGCGATTCAAGGAATAAATGTTATAGAAACCTTTCGAGACCTACTCGGGCAAGTTCTATTTAATATATTTAATTTTTCTTAATTTTCTTTTTTATTTTGTTTTAATTAAATTCTCTATTTTCTATCTACATCAAGATTTTTTCTTTATATAAGACCATCTCTAATACTATTTATTGCTAAATAGGATTCGATTTTTAAATGATTAAAATAGATTAGGTGATTAGAGTGGACTCAGATCTAGATTTTATTACTCCTGAATTTCTTAATTTGGTGTTTTTTCAACAAAAAAACTTAGTTATCTTTCCCCATGTGGATTTAAAGCACCTAAGTTCATTTGATAATTTCACAATTGGCTACAATTTAATAGACTTGGAATCAACGGCTCTTTTTAATCTAAAAGATATGTTGACAAGTGATTCAGGAGCAAATTATTCTCAGACACCTAATCTCTTTTTGATTTATAACCTCAACAAAGATAAGTTAAAAGAGCTTTTAGAACTTTCAAATATAAAATGTATCCTCAATGTCAATGAAAATGTCTCCCAGCTAGCCAACGGGCAGGAATTTATCTTTTATAATAAGAAAATGCAAAAATTCATTAATATAGAATTCAATGAAAAAGAGCTTGAATTTGAAAATTTATTGATATCCTCATCTAAAAATTCTATTATTTTAAAAGATAAGCTCCAACAAATTAAGAATACTGCCACTCAAATATACATGGAGTTAAATGATAATTATGAGTCAAAGAATATACCAAAATTTCTAAGTAGTTATAATAAAAAATATTGGAATAAGATAATAGAATTCACATCATCGTACTATCAAATTGAGATTCCACGTAAATTACTCAAAGACGATGGTACAAACAGGTTCTCGAAAACAAATAAAGATTTCTTAGATTTCTCAGATGAGTACGAATCAATCATCTCTAAGAATCTCCAAATAGCAAATGAATTTGTTCAGACACTTCATAATTATCGAAGTCAACATGTCAATCCAAGTAATTTAGAGCTTGACCAATTATATAATCCTTTATCATTATATAATTACTTAAGAACAAATCATTGGAAAGATGGAATTTCTTCCGATTTTTTACAGGATTGGGTTCAGATGAGAAACACCAATTATCGACTTAAAGATAGTGATCTCACTGATTTTGAAGAACTTTTAAGAAGTTTAAGAATTCCAAATAAAGATATTATGAATATTATTTGCAATATTGATTATCTAAAGATAGGGGCGAATAATAATCATGAAATTATTAACCAAGAAAGTTTTCAACATAGTCCTGATAACGAACCACCATCAATTGATAACTTTCAGGAATTTAAAGAATGGATATTTGATAAATTAGACAAGATTGAACATATTATTTATTTATACAAATAGCCTTAAGAAAGACCAATGCTTTTTTAGTCTTAAATTTAATAGTTTCAGAATAAGTTCTGATATCTATAAAGACACTATAGTAAAGGTTTAAATAATTCTCTCTGATCTAATATTACAAGAATTATAAAACAAATCTGTATAAGAATCAAAATAGTAATTATTTAATCGTTAAATTCTAAAGAGGAGGATATATATTAAACAAAATAAAGTCATTGGAATATTTCTCTTATTTCTTATTTTTAACAATTCATTAATGTCTTATTTTTTATTAAATGAAATGAATCCTAACTCACGTAATTATGAGGCAAAACTAATTACAGGGTTGTATAAGGATTATAATAAAGAGCGAGGAAATTTAAAAATTTCTACTAATCAAAATTCAAATAAGTTAGAAGATGCTGGATTTGATGATATTTTTTCGGGTATGTTCTCTTATATTATAGAACATGTCGGATTATCAGTTACAACTCCAAAATTATTAACAATACCTATTCCATTAGGACCTTTTACGTTTAATTTAGATTTAACCGTATCTATAGAGATTGATCCAATACATGAGGAAATTCATGTAATTACTGTTTCATTAGAAAATGAAATTGTGGAGCAAAATTATAATAATTTTAATTTTTTGGAAGTTGCTGATGATCTAGGATTTTTAAAACTTTTCTTAAATCCCTCTCTAGTAGAAATAGCAAGAGGAATGAGTATAATTCCTTATTTTACACTTAATGGTTCCGGATCAGTGAGTATATTATATAATATGGATACAGATGAGTGGATAATACCCAGTTTTTCATTAACGCTAAATTTTGAATTTGGTTTAAAAGGTGATGTCTTAAAATTTCTAATAACTGCTTTAGTACCACATCTTTCTTTTCTCTATGATTTAGGAGTTTAATTATGTAACAGCTTAAATATTAATATTCAAGATACAATTTATATAGGTCCTGCACTTAATATTGTCTTAGAGTTTGAGACTGGAAGTAGTGGAGCAACAACTTCAAGAGTAACGTTAAATCCAAATTTTTATATTGCATCAAGACCTCCAGGGTTTTCTGAAGATATTTTAAGGTTAACTTTTGGTGGAGGAGGTTATATAGAATACGGAGTTGATGCAATAGGAAGTTATTTTGAAAATAATCTATACCCCCAAATAACATTCATAGCAGATGTATTTGGATGGTCCATTAGTCCGTCATGGTATCCATTTAAAGGCGACGCTAATAGAGTCTATACACATAAAAACGCTAAAATTTATGATATATCAGTAAACGATGGCAGTGGTATGTCGAAACAAGGAGAATCAGTTAATCTTAAAGCGAAAGCGCGTTTGAATAATTGGGACCCCATAGATAGCTACACGATTTATTTTCAATATGCATCACAATCTGATCCAGATAATTGGCACACTATTACCTCAAGTCAGACTAATAGATACGGAGAAGTCAAAATAGCTTGGAATCAGAATCTTGATCCTGGTACTTATTATATAAGAGCAAAAGCATATGCTCAAGGTGAGTTTTCAGAAGTTAAAAGTGGGGAGACCGTATTACATATTTATAAGTCTAATACAAGAATAGATGATTTCTCAATTAACTTTGGGGAAAAACACTGTTTTATTGGCGATTTAGTAGAATTTTGTGGTTTTTTACGGACAAGAGAGGGTAGTGGAATTGAAGGACAAATAATCAATTTTATCTATTCTAACAATGGTGGAGAGGATTGGAATTTTTTTACTTCAGATACATCGACAGCAAATAATGGATACGCATATCAGTTTACTACAATGAATCTAGCTCCGGGAGATTATCTTTTTCTAGCTCAGTATGATGAAGGAAATACCTATGGAAGCTGTGTAAGCACCCCCATAGAATTACATGTAATCGACAGATATATATCTTGGGAGTTGCAGAGTACTGCAGTAGCTTTTTACCTCACTCCTGGCGAATCTAATGAGAGAAGTTTTGAAGTTACCAATTTGGAATTAGAGAATCAACCTTGTACAGTGACAGAAAGAAGTGATACTTATGGAATTATCACCTTAGGCTCTAGCTTTACTCTTAATGCGGAATCTACAGAAAAAGTCGCTGTTACAGCAAATGTACCAGGAGGGCTTTCAGCGGGAACATATATCATATATGCAGATATTACAATTCTAGGAATTACAAGGTCAGTTGCAATTACTGTGTATGTAAATGAACTTGATGGGTATTATGTAAATCCTGGAGGATTTAACACCGGACCATATGTAATTTCAAGCTCTGGTGCTTGGACTTATATTTCATTCACATTATCATCAGCTCAAGTTGCTCAATGTAATGATATCTTAGCTTATAGTGATGTAATTATAACAGTTATTGATTCAGAGGCAAGTGGAACTTTTTCAGTTAATCTAAATGGAGTTTTAATGAATGATCATATAGCAGATCCTACATTTGGACCGGGAGACATAGGATTTGCAGAATTTCATGAATGGACATCCCAACCTACTTTTTTTGCAAGTGGGGCTAATTATGTAGGTGTTCGTTTATCAGCAGCATCAGGTTCTATTACTGTAGATACTATACAATTGCGTATAAAATCGGGCAAGACAGAAGTAATATATGATTTAGGATTTGCTCAAGACCAATTTATAGAAGAACGTCATCATGAATACACAATTAATACAAGCCAAAAAGTTTGTTTATATAATTATTGGGATTTTATCTCTGGTACTGTCTTATCTGATTTTCAATTTGATTACTATTTACCTTCAGGTTTTGTATTTGATCAGTCAGCAATCAGTCATCCACAATGGTTAAGTGCAACTTTTGGTCACGCTCAAGGAGATTTTCAATTTAAATCGATTATCCATATCGATACACCTGGAATCTATGTCTTTAATCAGGGAGATGCATGGGCATTTACAGGTGATAATGGATTAGGAATGGAAATGCATTATTACTCGAATAGCCCTACTTTAATTGTTAAGGGTAGTATTTCACCCACATTGACACCAATAGATGATACTCCTATAGGGGAAAGTACACTTATTAAAATCACTTGTAGAGACCAAAATACCAGTGCTCTTCTTAATGGACTTACGTTAGAAGCTACAATAACAAAACCAGACTTAACTACTTCTCTAATTACATTAACAAACATCGGAGAAGGCGTTTATCAAGGATATATATTAATAGACCAGATTGGTGACTACTCGGTATCGGTTATAGGATACTCTGAAATTTATAATCAATTTGGTCCTATTGTCGATAATTTTATTGCCAGAAAAACACCATTTATAGAAGTTGCTAAATATTTAAATGAATTACCTGTTGGAAAAGAAATAACAACTCAATTTTCTATATATGACTATGATAATTCCAATGTAACCATGTCTACAGAAAATATACATGTTCAAATTATTAGGCCTGATTTATCCTTATATTCACTAATATTACATAGCGGGGGTATAGGAAAGTGGTATTTTACTCATAGCGATTTAATTTTAGGGAATTATACATGTATTATTTTTACAAACCAGACTTCGGAATATTTCGCTTCTGAAATGAAATTATATTGGAATAGAACCAATCCAATCTTAATTTTTGAATATCCATTTCAATATCAATCCATTAATGACAACAATACTGATGTCTTATTCTCTATTGATTCGCAAGGAGGGTCTTATAATTTTTATCTTAATGGTGAAGAAGTAGACTCATTTGAATCAGGTTCAATGATTGTAAATCTTACCAATGGATTTCATGTTTTAACAATAGAAGCATGGGATGAGTATTCAAATTATATTAATGGTTCAATTGTTATTGATGTATATAATAATGATGAAATTCCCTTTGAGAATCCAGAATCAATTCCTTTTGGTCCAACCTATATCTTAATTATATGGATGCCTATAATAGGATTAATATGGATAATCAATAAGAAAAAGAAATTAATTTAAATTATCCTAACTTTATTTAAGACTTAAAAAACGCTTGAGTGCAAATTCAAGTATTTTAAATTTAAATATATTGTCTTTTTAACAATTTTATTTCAATTTAAATCAATATTTTTTTGTTTAAAAACAGTGGGATTATTTAGGACAATAATTAATATGAAATTAAAATTGTTAATATATAGTGAAAATAATATGGGAACATGGTCGCCAACAATTAGCGGCAATGATTATTTTCTAGATATTGAGGCAAAAATAGTTGAGATATGTGGATTAGACTTTTTTGAATATCTGTTGGATAACTCAATCCTAACTCCAGAGCTCTTTAACACTCATTTTGACGAAATCGTTAAACTTTCCTTTCATCGTAATGAGCATCAAGGACCGTTAGCCTTAGGCTTCTTAATCATGAAACTAGGAACCAAGATTCCAAAAGAGGTACGAATTGATATCCTAACTGAAGTAGAGGTTGAGTTAATTGATTGGATATATGATGATCCTGAATATGGGAGACTTCGACAACCTTATTTAAAAGAATTTAAAGAGAAGTTATGGAATTATCGGGAAGGAGAAAAGATACATTTAAGAGAAATATCTTTAATCGGGCTGAGCTTCATAAGGGAGTTATTGGAGCCTGCTTTGGCTGATTTGATTAAATATAACGCTTCAGAGAGGATGAGAAAGTTTATACAAATATTAATAGAAAAATTGGATACTCCTTTAGTAGAGATCTGCAAAATATTGAATATAAATTCAGGAAAGGAGTATTATGAGTTCTTCAAAAGAATGGGTGATTTTGGAAGAGAAGATTGTACCAACGGAGAAAATGGCGCAGAAATTACTCTTATTGCAGATCTATTTATCAGCAGAGTTGTAGATGATTTAAAGATCGAAGATGCATGGATAGGAAAATCAAGCTTCGGAACTCTTGACAGACTTGAGTTGTTGGAGCACGATGATGGGTTCTACAAGGTATACAGAGCAGAATTACATGGAAGAAAATTCATTGGACAATGTGTTATTCCCCTTCAACAGCGTTCCGCTCAGCATATCGCAAAATTTAAAATAGCACCATAGTTCATTTTTTCTTAGTGTCCTATAATTCTTATATACCTCCATATCACTTTCTTTTATTATAAACTATCTCCTCTCATATTATGGAGATAATATGATAGAACATCAGCTCTTACAAGAAAGAGAACCCCCACAAGAAGAGGAGAAAACTCAATATAAAAAGCAAATGGAAGAAATATCAAACGAATTAGCATGTCCAAATGAACACTGTGAATCATATGGAATCATCGGGAAAGGAAATGTCCTCTTTAGACGTAAATATGGAACAAAAGCATCTCAAAATCTTTTTGTATGTAAAACGTGTAAAAAAACGTTTTCTGAACGAAAAGGAACTCCCTTTTTTGGATTTCATTTACCTGATGAGAAAATTATAACAATTATCCGTTGTCTTGTGGAAGGGAATGGTACACGGGCAACTGCTCGTATCTGTAATGTCCATCGTGATACGGTTACCAAAATTATACGACGATTTGGGACGCATTCAGAACAAATATCTCGTCTCTTCC
>CAZGJX010000043.1:0-32515 GCA_964525635.1 uncultured archaeon | reverse complement strand
ATACATACCATTATAGAGTTTATTATGAAAAATAATTTGATCAAAAATTTAAAAGCACATACTGATAAAATTTATTATAAAATTATAACATTTTTTCAAAGATAATAGAAAATAAATATTTTGATGAATCTCTTTTTAGCAATCTGCTTTAAGGATTAGCTAATAAATTAAATACTAAGGAAAAAATAAATAACATAAAGTTATAACAGATATCAAGTGATAAATAAAAAATTAAATATGATTAAGTAAAATTATTATCTCTATGGAAAGTGTTTTTACTTTTAAGATTGCTTTAAAATACCGAAAAGGTTTATGGCGTAGAATAGAAATAAAGGGTGATCAAACTCTTAGAGATTTTGATGATATAATACGTCAGGCTTTTAATTATGATACATGGGATCATGTAAGTGGTTTTTTTTCAGGTCTTGCTTGGAAATCAAAAGAATTGGGTGAAATGATACCTGATAATTCTGGATTTGGAGAAAAAAGAAAAATTAATGACCTAAATTTATCAAAAGGAAATAAAATGGAATATGTCTATGATTTTGGTGCTAATATAAATCATATTATTATTTTAGAGGATATTGAAAGTTTAGAACATGCGAATGATACACCTCGTATTATTGCAAAAAGTAGAACTCGTATTAAATATTGTACATCCTGTAAACATAAAGGAAAAAAAGTAAAAGCAATATGGGATTGTATAGAGTGTTATGAAAATACAGACAAACATGTCTATTTATGTGATGAATGTGTTGAAGAAGAACATGAAGATCATTTCATAGAAGAAATTCTTTATTAAGAATTTAATTTTAATAATTTAAATTTCAGTTTCAATGGAAGTAGATCTTAAAATCTAATTAAAATCAATCTATTTCTATTAAATCATATATATAGATTATAAAAGGACAAAAAAATAATATTGTAAGAAATCTTTTTTTGTTTTTTTCTCTAATTGTAATATTTTGGAAGTTGTGATTGTATATTAAAGAATTTAGATTTGGAAAGATGGTTGATGTTGAACTTAAAATAAAAATTAATTATTTTAATTATTAACCTAGAATCCAATTACACTCAAATTTTGAAATATTAAAAAAGCTTTATATATAGGTCCTATATAATATATTAATCAAAAAAAGACAAATTAAATCACATAATTATCTATACATTAAGAATAGTAAATTGACATCTATACAAAAAAAATATAGACAACTCGAAATCAATTTAAGTAATATAAATCGAGATATTGCAAAGAGAATATTGGAGGTATTGGAATATGAAGGTACTTCGATATTAAAATCAGAACATTTACAAAGTGGGGGATTTAAAGAAAAATTAGAAACTATATTAATACTTTCAGAAAATATGAAGAAAGGTTTTAGAGAATTTGATAATAATATTAGAAGAATCGCAACTAATGATAAAAATGAGACTGGAGCTCAATACTATGAATCAGAGTATGGTGGTTCTAAAACTCAATATATTGAATTAATAAAGAGTATAATTTATGATAATAGAATTAGTAAGAATCCGCCTTATTCTTGTACTATTCCTGTTGTTTTTAATGGTACAGTTGATTTAACTGCAACATTTTTAGGAGAGCAAATTGAAAATGAAACTGCTCGTATTTTAACAAAACAAATAGAATTATACCAGGATTCTGAAGATTTTAAAGACGATACTTATTCATTTGAAAATTTTCTAAACTTATTAGTAGAATTTAGAAAAGCAAAAAATGCTCCTGAGCATCTGGATAAGATTAATAGAAATTTAATAGAACTTGAAAGAATTATAGAGAGTTCCCCAGGAATAGATAAAAAAATCTCTAATATTAGATATGAAATCTCTCAATTACCATTAATTGATGAAGAACGTTTATTAAAAATAGTTTTTGATATAATGGCGTTTGCTTCAAAGTATAAAATTGTCTTCTTATTTATGTATGATGAGTGTGATGATTGGTTATCAAAAGTGGAGGAGGATTCAATTTGGAGTAAAAATTTTTTAAAAAGACAATACTTTTTTCGAAAATTATTAGATAGACTTTCAGATTTTCGATTATATCAAATTTTCTGTTTAACTTCAAGAGTTTTTGAATCAATTAGAAGCGAACAAAGTGATAGAGCCCCTGGAATACAAAGATTATCTACAGAAATGATGAAAGTAACTCCTTCTGGATCATATGTTCACGTTAGAGAGCAAGGTGTATATCAGGACGATGAAGCACAAGAAGCTGTGTTAAAATGGCTCATTTTATTAGAAAAAGCATATAAAAAAGCAGATCTGGAAATCTTTAGTACTTTTCTACCAACTCTAGAAAATAAAATTGATAAAAAACTTTCGAGAAGAAAAGCAAATCAAGCGATCATTTCTTCAATTAAATCATTTATAAATCTAACAGATGAAATAAAACAAGGTCAAAATGAATATAATACAGCAGAAAAACATGGTACTCATTATTTAACAATTGGGAATATTATAGAACCTATTTTTTCAAGTTTTTTAAATTTTCTAAATTTTCATTTTGTTAAAAAACATATTGACGTGGGAAATGGAAAATTAATAGATGGTAAATTTATGGCTATTAAAGGAGGTAATATTGAAATATTTGCTGAAATTAAATCATTTGGAGAACCTGAATCATTTGATTTAGGAAAATCAAAACAAGTTATTAATTGTGTAAAAAATAAAAATTCGATAGTGATTTTTTTCATCTTTTGTAAAAATTTAACTGAAGATTTTGTTAGAAAAAGTCTTCATAAATGGAAAAATTTTGGATATTTTGATTCCAATATTGATTTACAATTGATAATTCCCATAATTATTAATGATCAAACACTTCTAAATTGTCTTGTTGGTTTAGGAAAAACAAATTACACTCAACTTAGTGAAAAATTTGAAGATTTTGATAAATTATTAAGATTATTGAATAAAGATTTTCATGGAAAACTAACAAATTTATTTTTAACTGAGGAGGAAGAGATTCCAATTGTAAAAAAAAACTCAGATGCAAAACCACCACCCCAAGTTCAATTTAAGGAAGAATCTTATCTTGAACTCTTAAAAAAATTACGAAATATTGATGAAACTTCCAAAAGAACAGCTGTAGAAATAATAACTAGTATGGGAAGTAGAAATAAAGTATATTCATATAGAACTATTAAAACTGTTAAAAATTCTATAAAACAACCTCTGTTAAAAAATTCTTTTGATGAAGCATTAGAATATCTTAAATTAAATAATATTATAAGAGAAAAAAATGAGCGTATAGAATTTAATTGGGATTATTTTGATAAATCAGATTGTAAAAATGATCCGGAGAGTTTGATGATTCAAATCTTTAAAGAAATACAAAATATAACAAATAAAGGTAGTGAATAAATCATTAATTTGGATTCTATTGAAATTAAATCGCTTAGAATATCATTTGGAGATTTTATAAAAATAATTGATAAAGCTATTGAGAATAATAAATCAGTTAAAATTCCAACTGATTTAATAAATCAAAAAAATAATAATGCTAAATTTTTAAGATGGTTAAAAAAACATAAACTAATTGAATTGATTACAATTGAAAAAAAACCTAAATCTAAAAAAAGTAATATTCATTCAAGGTCAAGAAAAATTGAAATAGCACTTCAATTAAAGGCACTTGAATTAAATATATCTGATATAGCAAAAAAATTTAATATTACTCCTTCTACGGTTCAAGGATATTTTAAAACCTTGGAAAAATATAATAGTGATTATTTAAAAATATTAAATCTTCTATTAAAGCTCAAAGGAATTTCAGCTAATACAAAATTAATTGAATTCCCTGAATTCCCAATAAATGAA
This sequence comes from uncultured archaeon, assembly GCA_964525635.1. GTDB lineage: Archaea > Asgardarchaeota > Lokiarchaeia > Sigyniarchaeales > SOKP01 > JAFGOA01. The sequence continues at coordinate 28,678 of CAZGJX010000043.1, read as the reverse complement.
AAAATATCTCTTATAAATGATTTATTATCTCCATCAGATTTTAAATATTTTCAAAAAATTATGAATAATAATATTTGGATAAAGAAAGTAGTAGGTCAAGATCTTGGTTATTATGATATTTCTCTTATATTACCAAAAAAATAATTAAAGAAGTCATTTAGGCTAAATGCAGAAAATTTTTCTATTAATTATCTTTTTATTTATGAATATTGTGTGAGATTCACTTGTAATAAAAATATTTTAATATAACCAATTTAAAAATTAAAGAATAATAGACTATAGATTTTTTTAGATTAGTTTAAGTTAAAATTCATAATTATTAATAATAGCGAGATAAGATTGAAATTTCTATACATATTTTCGTTGTTGATTTCTATATCTCTTTATAACAATCAATCTAATATCAGGATTTATCAACAAGATTATAAGTTTTATCTTGTACCATCTTTATAATTATATATTAATCATAACAAATTCAAATCTTTACCATGGTGTCTCTTCACCTAATAAATAAGAAGCAACGTTCATTAAAATCTCACAATCACAATAACCACCTAATTCTTTACATAATTCCAATAATACTTCTTTATTCTTCTTTGAAACCTTCATTCTATTCAAAATTTGCCGTGAATATTCATGATTCTTCCCTCCACATCTCCATTTAATTCCATTATATTGGCAGCCTTCGGGACTAGCTAAACGATATACAAATTCCCTAATCTGTTCTTCTGATAAGGTAAGCTTATGTTCTAAATATAAAATTCTTTGATCTGAATTATACATCTCAGTATAACATTCTACACAATACCATGACTTATCATTAGGATTATAAGTCATATCTTGATCAGTCTTCACGCAGCGTCGACATTTACATATTGACCTTTCAACCAAGTTATGTAATTCTGTTTTTCCTTTTTCTAATTCAATTATTCTTTCTTTTTGTTCTTCAGCTAAATCATCAAAAAAAATTAATTCTCCATTTTGGTCATATTCAATTTCATCTATTTCATTATGGAGATGAAACCATTGAGTATTTGTTGCCATTATAAATAAAATCCTCAAATTATTTCTAATTTGTTGCAGCTTGGGATGTTTTAATGAGATAGTTCTTTTTTTTTTCATAATTATTATTTATCTTTTCTTTTAAATAATTTAAACTTCCCTCTTTTCATATGTATGAGCTTATGGATTTTATGAATCTCTGCTATAATTATTAGCTTAACTTAAAAATAAAAAATAATTAGGATTAAGGAAATAAAACAGAGATTCCAGTCTTCTTTTTTGCGGTCCATCTCTGCATTTCCTTATAACAATCCACACAATACCATGACTTATCAACAGGATTATAGGTCATATCTTGATCTGTCTTAACACACCTTCGACATTCACATATTGAATTGTTAATTAGATTTCTTAATTCAACCTCCTTTTTTGTTAATTCATTTAATATAGATTTCTTCTTTATATTCATATTATTTGGATGGATCATATTACCATTACAATCATATTCCATTTCTTTTATTTTATCAAGAATTTTCAGTAATTCTTCTTGAGTAACATTTATAAGAAGATTTCTTAGATTATTTCTAATTTCTTTTAATTTATGATGTCTTACCATAATAGTCCTTTTTTTTCTCACAATTATTATACACCATGTTAATTATTTAAATATTATGACTCTGGAAATTTATTATTACATTTTTTTTTTAATTTTGCTTCTATTTTAAAATATTGCTCTATTATAAAATGATCTGTATGATCACGAAATCCTAAATTTGGAGGTTTTATATATAAAATTATTCTCTTTAATTTATCTTCTACAATATTTTTAAAAAATCTATTATATAATTCATTATACTCCATTTTATTTTTTTCTATAAATCCTTCTAAATCCAAGTTATTTAATACATTTTTTCTCTGGTTAAATTTTGCGATATTATAATTAAATGTTTTATAATTAAACCATCCAGTCTTTTCATTATATAAAACCCAATCTAATCCTTCAAATGTTTTTATTATATCTACTTTTGTTACCTCTCCTCTTTTATTCACTAACAAAGAGAAACGTCTTAAAAGCTCCTTACTTTCCTCCTCACTCAGTTGATTCCAGTAATTATGAGTCCTTATATCTGTAAGCGCTAAATCCTGAAAAAAAACTGAACGTTTTTTATTTATATCCAAATGATGGCGACGATAATCACTTGTAAACAAGAGCTTACCAGATGACCTTATATAGATTCGCTGTTTAAAAATACTATCCTCTAAGGGTATAAAGGTGAGTGGATCAAATCCCAATTGACGGGCAAATAAAAAAACAATATGATAAGAACGAGTGAGCTTATCATACCATAATTCTCTATCATACCATGATTTCCCTTTTTGTTTAATGAAGGATAGTCCTCTTGCATCTATGTATTCCTATGTATTCTGAAATTTCATCCATCACACGTCTATATATCTTCATTTTATAAGAATAGGGCATTTCAACCATACCTTTAATTTTTGTATTTTGACTTATAACTTTTGCTTCTTCACCAGCCCATTTATTAATAGTTAAAAGAATTCCCTTTAGCTTATCTATATTTATATTAACATCTCCTTGACTTAATACATTGCGAAGATTCTTATAATTAAGGCGCTTGTTCATTTGGGAAAAAGAAAAGCTTAAATTATTAGTATACGCAACACAAGCCATCCATAATAATTGGATTAATTCATATTCAGAATATTGATAATTTTTTTCGAATTGCTGTATCTTATAAAATTTCCGAGTCTTTCTTGTGGGAAGTTCACATACATATGGCTCTTTATACGGATTTTCAAACACCCACTCATCTATTTTTAACTTAATTTGCTCCTTGAGTTTTTCCAACATATCTATTTCAATATTTAGTCCTTTATCGGTAAATGTCTTAACTGTCCACATCTGAGAACAATAGACAATACGCCAAATCTTATAAAGTGGAAGTCTTACTGGCTCGGCATTGGAGTTTAGTGTAGGTAAAGCTTTCTTCCAAACATCATAACTCTGGAAATATAATCTAGCCAAGACTGATTTTTTTCCGATTTGACCAAATACATTATCTAAAGACATTAAATTATGTATCAACTTTTTAAATGGTGAATCTTTGTAATCCACCAAGAGGTCATTAATCTCGTTTTTCTGAGCGATTTCTGATAAAAACTCGTTTATAATGTCCTTGATTCTCTTAATCTGATTCAGTGGTAACTTCATTGGTTCAATATTTTTCAATAAAGATGTCTTAAAAGTGATGATGTTTTGAGGAATAAAATTAAAATCATTTTTTAATTTATAAAATGACTTTGAACAGAAACCTCGTATTCCAATAAGCGTATCAAGTGATTTATAATTAATCTCCTGAATAAGATTTAATTGATACAAATACTCAACTAATTGAGCAATCATCATTCGAAAAGGTTTATATAATACATTTGAAGAATTCATCCCTGAAATTCGATAATAGTCATTAAATAATCCATGGAGGTCCTTTAGATACATTCCTTTATTGATTTTTAATCTACTTTGGGTAATTTTCATTTGAAGTTGAATAAACCATTTATCTAAGGTCTCCTCACCAATATTAAAATGGTTGCGCTCTGAACCCTCCTTTAAGGACCATAACATTCCATGAATCCCTGATTTGCCTATAGAAACTACTTCTTCAAGCTCATTTAAATTATTCGTTGTAAGAATCCCAAAATTATTTAACAACTTAACAAGATCCTCGATAAATTTTCTGAAATAAGGATAATAGGGACTTGAGCCTTTCCAGTTTTCAAGCTTCTCAAAAAGTGCCTTTTCATTTATTGAGGTTGGTTGATTTATGATTTTATTTTTAGAAATTTGAGTATGATACCCATCAATTGATGTCTCACTGAAACGTCTTAAACTCCTATTTTTTTCTATAAAATCTATTATTATTTGCTGTTTCACGTGTGGATAAAAATCAAATCCCCAGCGGATATAATTATGGGTATGGAGCTTAAATAAATAACCAAATATCTCAATTAATTGCTTGGTTTCTAATATACTAAGTTTAGAAGCTATCAATTTGATATCATCTCCATCTATTTCATCCTTATTTAGAATTTGTAATATATGAGCTACATCACCATTTCCTAGATTTTGAAGTAATTCCTTGTGATTTTTAATATAATCTTTCCAATCTTTTGAAAATTGTAAAGCATTTAATTTTCGGTAAAGATGTTCTAAAAAAGGATAAACTTGATTTTTTGTCATCTGTTTGTTATAGAATCGTCGCCGAAAATCAACATAACTTTTAAAGATTTCCTCTTCAAATGGACTAATTGATTTTAGGAATTTCGAAATTTTTTCTAATAATTTCACATCTTCATTAGTTAATTTACCATTATTCCGCTTCTGGTTCAATTTTTGTTTAAGTTTATAACAATATCGACAATTTTTATAAAGATATAATAATTGATTCAGTAATGCCTTTGTCTCTTCTGAATTATACTCTCCCTTATATTTAAGGAGATTTACTCTTAGATATTTTATCCATAATGCTTCTTTTTGTAGATTTCTCCAAATTTCACAGCTTTCTTTATTTTTATGATTTAGTCTTACATCCTCTTCTTTTGATATAATATTTGATTTCTTTTCTTTTCTATTAAATTCATTTGAATTAGGTTTAGTTTCTGTCTTAGCATCATTCCTTCTCTCATTTTCTATCTCACTTTGAGTTTCCCGATTAGATTCTATTTCTTTTGAATTGGAATCTTTCTCCTCTTTATTCGAGGAATTTTTTTCTAAATGATAAATATTCAATTGAGATTTCTTGGAAGGATTCAATTTATATGTCTTAAATGGTTCTTCGAACGTAGATTGATTCGAAATCTCAATACTTTTAATTTTTATATCAATATTGCTAATATCTATTGGTTGATCAATTCGATTTATTCTTTGAGGAGTTATTTTATTTATTTCCTCATTCTTTTCTCTTTTTTCATGGAGTTTTTGAATAGTTTTAAGTTTTTCTTGAGGAGGATTATCATTAACTTCTCTATTGGATTTCTTTTCTTTCACTTCTTTTTTTCTTTCTTTAACATCAATTAAATTTAAATCCTCACTAGTAATCTTGATAGCTTTAGGCTCGATAAGATTGTTTCTAATATTAGATAAATTTGCATTATATTCAAGAGATTTACTAACTTCACTAATTTTATTTAGTTCTTCATCATTTTCTTTAATAAATAATTCCTCTTTCAGTTCAAGATCATTAGCATCAATTATAATGTGATTATCTAATGCTTCTTTATCATGTTTCAGTTTAGTAGGAGTATCAACAAAATTTTCTTGTACTTTTGAAATTGGCTTATTATCCTTATAATCCTCTAATACTTTAGGATCTCTAATAGGTTCTAAATCAACCCAACCAACTATAAGGGTCTTATCTGTTGGCTCTTTTAATTTTTCCTTGGAATTTTTATTATAACCTTTCTCTATTTTATCTGGTAATACTACACTCTGTTGACGATTATCATCATTCTTTACTACTCCTTTCTTCTCCTCTTCTTTTTCTAATTTTGGCGTTGAATCTGATGTGATATCGAGATTAGAATCTGCGTCTATAGAACCATTCTTTTTTAGTGTTGATGCCTCTTCCTTCTCCCCTTTTTTTAGAGATGAACTGTAATCGAATTTATGAGAAGGGGTAAAAAGTGCCTTAAATGGAACAATTTCTTTATCTTCATTCTTTTTTTCTCTTAAATCTAATTTAAGTTCATTTTTCTCTCTTTTAAAGAAAGGTTTATCTTTATTAGGCCTATCTCCTCTTAATTCTGAGGAGCGTTCCCTATTCTTATCTCTTTTCTTCTCATTTTTACCTTCAACATCCTTCTCATCTTCAGGAGACCCCTTTGATTTGCCCTTTTCTCTATACCAAAATCCCTTATCGCTCATTTTCTTCTTTATTCTTCAGATAAGCTCACATCTCGTTTTTCTTCATTCCTCATCGGATCATCTTTTATTATAGTGTGATCTATTAGCTCTTCTGACTTGTCAAATTCTGGCTCTGGTTGGGCTGCCGCAATTATAATGACAACTGGCTTTTCTTCTTTGGATTTCTTGGGTCCTAAGTCAATCCTACAAGAGTTCGCTTTCTCACTTTTTAAATAATGAAATGGATCAAATTCTAACCTCTTATCTTTATTTTGCTTCTCATTTTGAAATTCATCATGCACTTTTTCCTCAGATTTTTCCTTTCTTTTTTCTTTATATCTCCAATTATTTAGGTAATTCAAATCTGTCATAACATAATTTCCTCCTTTTTTATTATTTCATTTTTATTATTATAATGGGGTGAAACAAAGGGAGTGTAATTAAAAGTCTTAATAATATAGCGCTCAGCAGTTACTCCATTCAACACTAAGGCTTGTCGATTCTTTTGGAAGGTAATCAAATCTAATTCCTCTTTGTTATTGGTAAAGAGTTCAGAACTATTATAATCCAACCGAAATAATATTTTGAGACTTGGGAGGGTTGAAACACATTTGAATAATAAATGTGGTGTCTGATCAGCAAGAATAAATGCTAAACCTTTCCCTCTAAATTCTCTTAAAAGGGTGTTAAATATCTTCTCGATTTGCTCACGAGCAATGCAATCATCATCTAAAGGATTATTAATGATTGGCTTCTCTAATAGCTGGTGAGCTTCATCAATAACGATAATATTTTGAAGGGATTCTACATCCATATCAGGAATTAAGCTCCTAACCATTTGAAAAATCGCATTACTAACCAAACGCTTTACATGGATATTGCACATAGATAAATCGATGAAAATCTTCTTCCCTGCTCTCCACTCTTTAAACAAATCTGGAACTTTAAAACCATCCTTTAATTCCAAGGTCTTATTTAATGCCTTATTAAAGACCAGCTTTGTTAATGATTTTAAATCTCCATTGCCTTTTTGAAATTTCTCCTTCATTTCAGAGATAGCTTGGTAATCAGAATTTGAAAATAATGAAGAAATTCTATTTTCAAGGGCTCGTAAGATATTTGTCTGATATTCTTCGTGGTAACTATTTACCTCATACCAGCTCAGTAAGTTAATTAATAATAGCTCTAAATCATAAGGTAAATGCCCTAGATTCTTTTTATACCAATGCATAAGGTTGGAAAGGACTTTATCGACAGGGTCTTTCAATCCTAATGAGCTAATCACATAAGTCGCGGTCTCGGATATATCTTTATTACAATATTTCGGATTTCCCTCTATATAATAGGGAACTCTAAGATCAGGGTCCTTATATTTCAAATAACGATCAAAAAAATAATAATGCTCTTGATTACCTTTACCCAAATTTAAGTATAATATCCCAACATCTTTTGCTTTTAAATAAAGTTCCTTTGAGAGATGACCAAGCAAATTTGTCTTCCCCGTCCCAGGTTGACCAAAAATTATTACGCTCTGAGAAAAGGATTGCAGGGAAAGTGAAGCAGCTTTTTTCGTGGGAACTCCATTTGATATATACTCCCCAAGAATAATATCTCGCTTTTTTCCTTTTAAATTTATAAAATTAAGGTTTTCTCTCGATAAGCCTATTGATTTTGGAATAGGAAGGATCTCTAAAAAACTAAAATCCACGTTGTTTGGATTAATAAAACTTGGCATTAAATGAGGAAGTAGTTCCCTATACATATCAGCATATCTCACACCCGTCTGTATCACCATCTTATTCTTCCAAAATACATTAAGCTTATACAATTTTCTCAGATAGTCAGGAGAGCATTTAATTATATTTCCAGAAACTCTTAAACTACTAATTAAATCACAAATAAAAAATTCTAAATTAATCTTAAAAGCCTCTAAATACCCCCTCCTATCCTCTATAGAACTCCCCTTAAATAACTCCATTACAAATAATTTTATCTTATACGTTTCATAGAGAGCCATATCACCAGTTTTAAAATCAAGCTTCTCATAATTTCTTGAGTCATCGCGTTGCCAAATTATATAAAATTTCATCGTATAACCATATAGATTCTTAAAAATATGCACTATTTTCGATAATATTGGAAAAAGAGTTGTATCTTTTACCTCCAATCTAGGAAGCTTTAGCTCATAAAGAAGAAAATTCTCCTCACAAACCATGTCCCCTACCCGGAGTACTTCCACAATCCCTGTTAAGCCCTGAAACTTTAATTCCAATAAACTCAACAATTTTTTACCTTGAAAACGAGCTTCCTCAAAAGAACTCACTTTCTTAAAAAATACCATCGAAAGACTTCTATTACATACTATCTCCAATCCATAAACAGATTTGTCTGACAAAATATCATACATCCACGTCTTGGAAATTTCTCTACTTCCTAACATATAAAGAAATACTTTTTCTTTCTCGACTTTCATTGGAAATTGTGTGATTTTTACCCGTGAATGCCAAACTTCTTTCACAATTTAACACCTCTGAAGTATTGTCTTCTTTATTTGTTCTATTCTTGATTTATAATCTCCATGCTGTAAAAAAAATTTAGTCTCATCCGTAATTACTACCACACCTGGCTCTGGAGTATGGTTTAGAACCACAAGTTCTATAATATCTCCTTTATAATCAAATTTCAAAATCTCTCCTTTCATTATAGGAAGATTATAGAGCTTTTTGCTTAAATTTTCGATATCTTTTATGATAACAGAGCGATTATAACAGGCAAATGATACTTGTTGGGCTATATCTACTCCTTTTTTATTCATCTTTAATTATTTACCCATTTTTAATTAATTTATACTAAAAATAGATAAGACTATTTAAATAAAAAATAACAAAAATTTCTATAGAATATTTCTTAAAATAACAAAAAATGAATTCTAATAGATAAATTCTACAAGAATTAAGAAAAAAATATAGAAAAAACAAAAACAATAAAAAAAAGGAAACAAAAAAAATATTTTAATCTCAATTAAATGAGCTAAAAAAGGATGGTCTTTAAGCTGTTTGATTTACTCGCCTGTATTGATATCCTTAACAATGCCAACGGCTACTGTGCGCCCCATATCTCTTACAGCGAAGCGCCCCATCTCTGGGATATCTTCATACTTCTCAAGGCAGAGCTTCTTAATTGGTTGGAGTTTTACGATTGCTGCTTCATTTTTCTTTAGAAATTTAGGAGCATCTTCGATAATAGCGCCAGTTTTTTGGTCGAGTTTTTTGGATAGTTCGATGAACTTAGAAGCGACTTGAGCGGTATGAGCGTGTACAACAGGGGTATAACCTTGAGCGACTGCTGTTGGATGCCATATTACAATAATTTGTCCGGTCCAATCTCCTTTTGGAGTGATAACAGTAGGAGGGTTGTTAGGATGGCCGAGGCAGTCTCCTCTGCTTACATCTTCTATGGTTAGACCTCTGATGCTAAAACCGATGTTATCTCCTGGTTCAGCTTGTGGGATTTCTTCATGATGCATTTCCATGCTTCGAACTTCGCCTTTGAAACCAGTTGGTTGAATAATGATGCTATCACCTTTTTTCATTACCCCAGTTTCGACTCTACCGACAGGGACTACGCCAGTACCTTTAATTCTATAAGCATCTTGAATTGGTAATCGTAATGGTTTATCAGTTGGTTTCTCAGGTATTTCAAATTGATCGAGAGCCTCGAGGAGAGTGGGGCCATCATACCAATCTAATTTATCACATTTTTCAGTGAGATTTTCACCTTTAAGCCCGCTTACAGGGACGAAGTTAATCTTTTTAACAGGGAATCCAATTTGTTTAAGTAAAGCTGAGGTTGCTGAGACGACTTCATCGTATCTTTCTTTTTTATATTCCCAATTGTCAGCTTTATTAACAGCTACAACTAGTTGTTTAATACCAAGAGTTTGAGCAAGATATGCATGTTCTCTTGTTTGACCATTTGCGGCTATACCAACTTCCATTTCACCTTTTTTACCAGAGACAACTAATACAGCAGCATCAGCTTGGCTAGCTCCTGTAATCATATTTTTCACGAAGTCTTGATGTCCTGGAGCGTCAATTACAGTGAAGTATTTGGTTGGAGTTTCGAATTTTCTGAATGCTAAATCGATTGTAATACCTCTTTGTCTTTCTTCTTTAAGTTTGTCAAATACATAAGCATAAGACCATGAATCTCTATCATATTCTTTAGCGATTTTTTCAAGTTCCCGAGCTTCACGATCGGTTACTGCGCCAGTTTTGATGAGTAGGGCACCCATCATTGTAGATTTTCCATGATCTATGTGCCCGATAATGACTAAATTAAGATGTGGTTTTTCTTTCGGCATATTTTCATCAATTATATTTTCATATTTTATATTTATATCTGATTCTGTTCAATCTTATAGACAATTTTTAGTTTATTTTGATTGTAAGAATCATATATGTGATATTTTATAAAAATGATATGGACTTTAAATTCTTTTTGGTATTTGGGAAAACGTTCCCTCAATATAATTAAGTCAGTAGTATTGAATCTTAGAATTAATCACTTTTAACCCTATACAAATAAATGAAAAATTACTTTAAGATTTCTAAACTTATATGAATTATTATTTTTTAAATATTGGGGAGATTCAATCTTAAGTTCTTATATTTTGACTATTTTATAGAGTATACACTTTCTTTTATGTAAAAATTGAATTCTTTTTTATTTGGGAGTATTCATGGTATATGAATATTTTTTCTTTCTTGAAGTAATTGCCAGTAATCTTTTCTAAATTAACATTAATTTTAAAGAAACACCACCATAATTCATATAAAAAATCTTCTTTTATATATCTAATATATCTATATCCTATATTTGTCCTTTCCTTTTTGATGTTGATTTAACCTGAAAATACTTAAAAAATTTACCAGATCCCTTTAAATATGGAATGACATATAAATCTATTAATTCATAATAAAATTAAATTTAGAAGAGTATATGATAAAGACTAGATTTTCTCGAAAATATGGGAATTGGGCATTGTTTATAATCCTATTCTTTTTAGACCTCAATATTGATTTCAATTATAAACTTATGAATTATAGTAATAATCAAAATTCTTATAGTTCTGAAATTAAATCTTCTGATAAATATCTTAGTTATCCTCAAATTTGTAGGGATGGTGTTAGTGGAGCGATTATAACTTGGAATTATAATGCCAATAAAATTTATACTCAAAAAATAGATTCTTCAGGATATATCAAATGGAAAGAAAATGGTGTGTATATAAATACAATAGATGGAAGTAATATGCCAAAAATTTGTAGTGATGGTGTAGGAGGAGCAATTATTGCATGGGATAGTTATAGAGATTCAAATATGGGGCATGATATTTTCACACAGGCTATTAATTCATTAGGAGATGTTGACTGGGAAATAAAAGGTATAGATGTCTGTAAAATAATTAATGATCAAGAGAACCTACAAATTTGTAGCGATGGTAATGGGGGGGTAATCATTACTTGGCAAGATGAAAGAAGTGGGGAAGGAGATATATATGTACACCGGATTAATAGTTTAGGTGATATTCAATGGATTCCAAATGGGATAGAAATATGTATCGCAAATGGAACTCAAGCAGCTCCCCAACTTTGTAGTGATGGTAATGGGGGGGTAATCATTACTTGGCAAGATAAAAGAAGTGGGGAAGGAGATATATATGCACAACGGATTAATAGTTCTGGTGATATACAATGGATATCAAATGGATTAGAAATATGTAATGCTTCAAATTACCAATATACACCACGGATTTGTAGTGATGATAATGGAGGAGCAATCATAACTTGGGAAGATGCAAGAAATGGGCTAAAAGCTATATATACGCAACGGATTAATAGTTCAGGTGATATACAATGGATGTTAAATGGAATAGAAGTTGGTACCTTATATTATTCCCTCTCAGACATACAAGTATGCAGTGATGGTGATGGAGGTGTAATAATTACTTGGTCAGATAATAGAAATGGAGAAATTCTTGAATATAATATTTATGCACAACGGGTCAATCATTCAGGTGATGTTCAATGGATGTCAAATGGAACAGAAATTTGTACCGCAAATGGTCTTCAAATAGGTCCACAACTATGTAGTGATGGAAATGGAGGGGTAATTATTACTTGGATGGATTTAAGAAATAAACCAACTGATATTTATGCACAGCGAATAAATAGTTTAGGTGATGTTCAATGGATGTCAAATGGAACAGAAATTTGTACCGCAAATGAAAGACAAGTAGATCCCCAACTATGTAGCGATGGTAATGGAGGAGCAATCATAACCTGGGAGGATATAACTGGAAATCTTGGAATATATGCACAGCGAGTTAGTGGATCAGGTGAAATCCAATGGAAAGAAAAGGGGATATTAATTTTTTCAATTAATAATTCTGGAATTTCATTAGGTCCTTTATTTTTTCTTTATTTTGGAATTGGTGTAATTTCTCTAATATTTTTAATTCATCGAAAACTCACACGACCAAATAAATAAATTATCTTTTTTTTTTAAGTATAAGATCCTGTTTTGCTTGCTATTTTTGAAAAAAAAAAAGTAAGTTAGAATTCAATAAAAAGATTTTAATTGTTCTCTATATATTTTATTATGAATTTTTTTGTTGAAGTATATTTTAGCATCATATTCTGGTTCATATTCAAATAATCCACATTTTTCACAGAAGTAATTATTATAATCCACTTCTTTTAAAGAATTTTCTTCCCAAATCTCAAGTCTAGCTAAGAATAAGGGATGATTACAAATTGAGCATAGATATCTTGATTCTATTTGATTTAAAACTCTTAATTTTTTATATATACAATTAGATTTAGCCATTTTTTGAATAGCTTCCATTTTTATCATCACATCTTTGATATTTTAATAATGAATATAAGAAGTTAGGAAAAAAATAATATAAGAAGATTGAGAGTGTAAAAATACTGATTTAAAAAATAAAAATAGATTTCAATATTTTTTTGAAAATTTTGGTTTATAATTGAATTTAAATATAATAAAAGCATTATATAAATCAATAATCCAATTTTAATCAAAAATGAAGAATATTAGAAAAAAGGATCTTACTTTATTATAAGATTTATAAAGAAAAATAAAAAAACCCATTAAAAATAAAATATAAAAAAAAAAAATACAGATTTAAGAATTTCATAAATCTAAAATAAAAATGCAGATATTAATAGCAATATTGCTTTATAATTGAGGATTCTAAAATGAAAAAATTTGATATTAAATATATTGGTATTATAGGAATTATATGTTTATTTAACTTATTTTTTCTTCCCTTAGAAGACTCCAATCAACAAGAAAGACTGAGACCGAATACTATTGATTTTTCCCAGGTAAATCCAATTTCAGATGGATATAATAATAGTTATTGGAATAATGCTAATAGTCGGGATTCCTCTATGGTTATAGATGATGATGGAAATATATATGCAGTATGGGTTGATGAATCCAACGGTTTATGGGGTGGAGGAATTCCTGATACTGAAATTATGTATGCTTTTTATATGGAAGGAATAGGTTGGTCTAATGCTACAGTGATCTCTGATGGATATAATGATTATTATTGGAATAATAATTTCAGCGAGGCCCCTTCTATTGCCGTAGATAATTTAGGGAATATCCATGTCGTTTGGGATGATAGTACTGTTGGAATTTGGGGTACTGATGCGGAGATCATGTATGTAAACTATACACAAGGAGTTGGATGGTCTAATGCAACTGTTATTTCAGATGATATTACTCTTTGGAATGATGATAATAGTGTTCAGCCTTCTATTGCTGTTGATAATTCTGGAAATATTCATGTGGTATGGATGGATAACACAAATGGGATTTGGGGTACTGATGCGGAGATCATGTATGTAAACTATACACAAGGAGTTGGATGGTCTAGTGCAACTATTATCTCAGATGGATATAATAATTTTTATTGGAATGATGGTTTAAGTCAAGAACCTTCAATTACTGTAGATTCTTCTGGAACTGTTAATGTGGTATGGGTTGATTCTACAACGGGTGTTTGGGGAGGGGGCACTCTTGATCCGGAGATTATGTATGTAAACTATACACAAGGGGTTGGATGGTCTAATGCAACAATTATCTCAGATGGATATAACAATTATTATTGGAATGATGGAGGAAGTATGTATCCCTCCATTATAGCTAATAGATCTCAAAATATTTATGTGGTATGGAGTGATGATACTGAGGGTGTTTGGGGAGGGGGTGTCCTTGATACAGAGATCATGTATGTAAACTATACACAAGGAGTTGGATGGTCTAATGCAACTGTTATTTCAGATGGATATAACAATTATTATTGGAATGATGGTACTAGTATAGTTCCTGATATTACATTGAATGCTTCTGGAAGTCTACATGTGGTATGGAGTGATGGTACAGATGGGGTTTGGGGTACTGATGCTGAGATTATGTGTGTGAATTTTACAGAAGGAGTAGGGTGGTCTAATGTCACTATAATCTCAGATGATGAAACGGGATGGAATAATTTAGACAGTACAAATCCCTCTATTGTTGCAGATTCATCTGAAAATATTTATGTGATTTGGGAAGATTCTACATTCGGAAGCTGGGGTTTTGATCAAGAAATTATGTCAATACAAATATCATATTCATTTTTACCGGATCCAACTTCAAATCCATTAATAAATCCTTTTATTATTATTGTAATTAGTATTTTTATTTTAAGTTGTATAGCATTACTTCTATTTTTAGAAAGTAATACAAAAAAAAGAAAACAAAAACTAAGTAAGAAAATCTTAATAGATTTCTGCAATATTTCTTTAACGGTTTCACTTATCTCCCTTCAAGTTTATCAAATTGATAATAATGTAAGAAGGGGAATTGATGAAATAGCAGATAATCCATTTGTTTTCCTTATACCTTATTTTTTACTTATCTTAGCTCTTATAATTTTATTATTAATTTCAATATCTTTGGTTATATCTTTACAGGAATATAAATCATATCTAAGAACAAGAAATAAAGAATTAATAGTCCATAGAAAACTTGACTTTGATAAGATTTTTGAAAATAAAAATCGTCAAAAAATAATTCGGGTAATCTTATCAAATCCTGGTATTCATTTTAAAGAATTACTAAGAGAATGTTATTTACAATCAGGACAATTAAGATGGCATTTAAAGGTACTAGAAGAATTTAAAATTATTAAGAAAAAATCAATAGGGCAATATAAATCATATTTTTCGCGTATTGAAAACATGGATTTAGATAAATACAATAAAGTTTTAATCAAATCAAAGTTAAGAATACAAATATTATATTTGATAGAGAAGAATCCAGGGATTATCCCTTCTACAATTGCAAATAAGTTAGAATTAAAAAAGACAACATTAAATTATCACATCTATAAATTGAAAAATAATAATTTAATAAAAACGCAAAAAGTAGGTCATAATTTAAACCTATTTTTGATTAGAGAATAGATAGATAATTAACTCTGATATTTGTAATCGAATTCATTTTTTACTTATTTGATAGATTTAGGGAATTACAGCTTTATTGAGATTATATGAAATTTATTTTTTTTTAAGTTCAAAAAGGGTGCCTCAAATATTATAAATAAATTTAGCACTTTCAATCTTAAACCCTTGAAAGGGTAATTAAATAACAAAAATGATGAAAAATGCGAAAAATAAAAAATAAAGATTTTTTAGTTAAATTATTCTTAGGGATATTTGTAATAAATACTCTTTGCATAATTAATTTTACTAGTCCTACTTCTGCTGTGGATGGAGAATTAAATGTTACTGCAAATCCTGATGCAATCTTCACAGAAGAAAACATAGTGATCCAATGGACTGTTTTGGCTAAACCTTATGATGGAGAATGGAGCTATGGAGGATATATATCAGAAATATGGATGAAAAAATATAATGGAGACTTTATAAAATATACCACTGTTTCACATTATAATTCAGGTACTTTAAGTAAGACCATTCCTTTGAGTGAATCAGGTGTCTATCTTTTTGAAGTAAGAGAATATTGTACTGAAAGACATAAATGGGTAGGTGATAGATGGTCTGGTCATTCAGTTTCAGAAAGTGGACTATGGCATGTTGCAACTGAACAAAGTAATTCTGTGAGTGTATACAATCCAATACAAAAAATTTTATTGGAAATTCCTGCTATGAATGTTGAGACAGGAATAATATCTGAACCAGATACTAATGATGGATATTACATATCTATTACACCTGATGAAGAAATATCATTTAATGAATTTTGGTGTATTTATGATGGGATTAAGAAGGATATACCTGAAAATCAATTATTTCCTATCTATGATGGAGGAGAACACAATCTTCAAATCATTGGAAAAATTTCAAATGGAAGACTTTATTGTTCTAATATCGTTGAATATTCGTGTGAACCTGATGGATGGTATTTTAAAACATTGAATGATTCTATTAATAAAGCTTTTCCTATAAGGGATGATTCAAGTTTAAGATTTACCATTCAGACTGAAAAAAAATTTAGCAATATCTTACCCCAAATAAAATATAGTATATCTCAGACGATTAATAGTCCAATAGTAATAACAATTAATGTTAGAGTTGATGGAGAGTTAATTTTTACAACAGATATATATCTTATAGACAATGTTAATGTTTGGGAACATACTCTTGAAGTAGAGAAACTAAAATTACGGTATCAAAATCAGAATCAACATCATATTGAGATTCAAATTGTTGATTGGGATGATTCAAATGATAACAATAGATTTATACTAAATTATTTAGAAATTGGAAGATTAGATTTTGATCGATATAGAAAATGTGCTTTATTAGTGGCTGGAAGTGATGAATTGGGAGTTGATGGTTTATATGATCATATATTTAAAGAAGATGCTATTGACTTTTATAATGTACTTAATGAATTTTATTTTTATTCTGATGATGAGATCTTCCTACTGATTAAAACTTTCTCAGATATTAAAAAAGATAATGAAACTACTATGCAAAATCTTAAATGGACAATTAGACAAATTTCTAAGAATTCTCAAGAACATGAATATGATGAAATCATTATATGGTGGTCTAGTCATGGAAATGTTGATATATTAGAATGTGGTGAAAACTCTAACAATCTTTTGACTTCTACATATTTTAATGAATTATTATCTATGATCAATTATAATAATATGTATGTGTTTGTGCAAGCTTGTAATTCAGGTTCTTTCATTATTGATAATAATAATACGCTTGAATATGATAGTATCTGTGATCCTAATAGAATAGTTTTCACTTCTAGTGGGGATGATGAATCCAGTTATCCTACTGAAGCACCTTGGAATGATTATATATCAGATGGTTTAACATATCAGCAAATGGAACCTCCACAATTTCCAGATAAAATGGGATTTCCTGCAGATCATTATACTGATTTTTATAATTGTATCATATATGGAAATCAGAATGATATCGTATCTATGTATGAATTATGGTATTTAACATATGGTATGATGGAACAAGATCATTATAATACACCAATGAAAGATCTAGGGTCCCACGAAAACGATTGGCATATTCTTTCTATCAATAATGGATTAACTTTAATTTAAATTATTTAAACTCTTAATCATACTCTTTTTTTTTTTCTTTTTTTCTTAAAATATCCACATAATTATAGCTATTAATATACTCAAAAGAATTAAAATTATTGTTCCTTTTATATGGGTAATAGTATGGGTTATCCTAAAATCTCTATATTCCTTATCTTTCATATCTTCAGTTCCCGGTATTATAACAAATTTAGGTGTTAATGTACCAACAATCATTATATCCAGAATAATCAAATCAGCGATGTTTCCAAACATAATAATAATAAAGATGTTAAGAAAAGCAGTTAAAAAATCGATTTTTCCCTTATATAGGATATTCTCTAATACTATTGTAGATATGATTGGAAAGCCTAAACCAATAAGCAAAAAGAAAATATAAATACTCTTTGCCTTTTTCTTTTCTTCTTTAGTTTGAGATGGTACTTTTTCGGTAATTGCTTTAGGATAATCACTGAATCCCCATATACGTGGACTATACCTAATCATTATAAATAATAAATAAAGAGTTAAAATAATAGCAAAAAAAATACCATTTATTAAAATATATATCCATAAATCCATAATTAATTGCATTTAAACATATTTAACTTATTACTTAATTAAAAATTTAAAATAAAATCTTTTTAATGTAAATTATCTTATTTTGAGTTATTAGAATACATCACTCTTTATAAACTTCTAACCGTACCTAAAATAAGATTTAATATGAATAATTAAAATAAAATAAATAATAAATCTTTTTTTTTATATTCTAAGTTCTAATCTAATAATAAAAATAAAAAACAATGAATTCTTTATAGGAACAAGAATCAATTAACAATTACTTTTTTATAAAAAATAAATTCAGAGAAGTGAAAAAATGCCTAAGTCCCGAAATTTGTTTCCGAGAGAAGGAGAATTCGTTGTAGCAAAAGTTATAGAGATCCAAAATCAGTATGTTTATGTAGAACTTTTAGATTATAAAGGTTTACCATCAGAACCCTTTGCCAGAGGGATGATTCATATATCAGAAATATCAAGTCGATGGATAAAAAATATCAGAAACTTTGTCCGTGAGGGTCAGAGAATTGTTTTAAGGGTAATAAGAGTAGATATTGAAAAAGGTCATGTTGATCTATCCTATCGAAGGACAAATGATGCTCAAAGAAAGAATAAAATGAAAGAATGGAAATACGCTGTAAAATATGAAAATTTACTTCAATTTTTAGCTGATGAATATGATAATATGACTTTAGATGAGGCTTATGAAAAAATTGGTTTTCCAATTTTAGCACTTTTTAATGATAATTATCAAGACACTGTTGAAGAACTTAAAGAAAATGGAATGGATGTTTTAAATAATATAAAAGATATTCCCAAAGAAACCAAGGAGAAGTTTCTAAAAGTAGTTGATGAAAATGTTGAGATATCAACTATAAATATTTTAGGGAAAGTAAAATTAAAATTTAATCAAAATAATGGAATAGAATTGATTAAAGAATCGATAATTGAGGCCAAAAGTAAATTAAAAAATCCAAAAAGTACTAGAAAAGTAGAAATCTCCTATATCGCTGCTCCATTTTATCGATTAGAAATAGTATCGAAAGATTATTTAGATGCAGAAAATATATTATCTGAAACATTAGAAATACTAGAAGAAAAAGCACAAAAATATAATGCTTTATATGAATTTATAAGAGATTAATTTTTTCTTCTAAAATAATTATAAGTCTAATCATGACAAAATATCTTAAAAAATGCGTGGATTGTGGTAAGTATGGATTAGAAAATCCAGAATCAAAATGTCGCTATTGTAGTGGAAAATTAATAAATCCAAGACCACCAAAATATTCTCCTATAGATAAATATCAGAAATATCGATTAGATTATTTTAAAGAAGAATTTAAAAAAAAATTCAATCAAATTTAGGATATATCAATAAATACAGCATTTTTTTCATTTGCAAGGATTTTCGCATTTTCATAAGGTAAATTTACTATATCTTCTTTCTGGAAGGGTCCATAATTGATAAGATCAATTCCTACCAATGCAGGTGTGGGTTCTAGGATTCTTATTAATTTATAATTAACCTTTTCTAATACTTCATTAGTATCAGAACCATCCTTGACCTTTTCGTCATTTTTATTATTTATAAACCCATTTTCTCTTTCAACTATCTTAGTTTTATCTGAAGATATTTCTAATTCTTCAGATTTTATAAGTTTATTATTCTCATAAGTTGAAAGTGTTTTAATTTTCTGATACCCTTTAATAGAAGCAATTAGATTTTGATATAATAATTTTTCTGCTTCAAATAGTTTATTTATATCTATTTCTTCAAGTGATAAGGCTTTATTGGTAATTTTATTTATTCGGATTTTTAAAAGATCATCAAATAAAAAATTGAAATTATTATCATATTCCTTTAAAATATCATTTTTTAGCTTCTCATCCTTTTTTATTTCATAAGTATCAAGAAATTCAATAAGTTCTTTATAATTACTATAGGTTTTATCACTCAAATTAGTTAAATCTGATGATTCAAACTCATTAATCCAATGTTGATATAATGTTTTATATTCTTTCTTTAAATCCATGGATATTAAAAAATATGTAAAGTAATATGGTTAAAAGAATTTTCAAATGTTTATATTTCTTTACATTAAGTATAAACTATAGAAAATTTCTTAATTTAATTTAATTTTTTAGTCTTACAACTCCCCTACATAAGAATAATATAGCAATATGATTTGGAACTTCAACTTCCTCACCTTTAAAATAGGGGCCATAAGAAGATCCTTTTATTCTAATTTCTGGTATTTCTAAAGCTGTTATTTCAACTTTTTGATTGTTTTCAGTACTTTCAAAAACGATAGGATTTAATTGTTCATTTGATTCGTCTAAAGGTTTGAAATCATATAATTCATCAATAGATATTTCTTGAACTTTAAATCCGGTTTTTCCATGTAATGAGCCGGGATATCGAATTAATCTATGAATATCAATGGTAACTGGTTCATCTATTTCGATTCCTATTTCATGAACTATTGCTTTTAAGAACGTTTTCCATTTTTTCATCCCAAAACCTTCTATATTCCACAAATTCTGATTATTATTTCTAATAATTTCTAAAAAATAATCTCTTGAATTATAAAAACTTTTAATAATATTCTCGTTTAATCCATATCTCTCAAATAATTTCAGAATTTCTTCATTAGTAAGATTAATTAAAATGCTTTCTATCTTTTTAATAATTTTATTTGACCAATCTTTATTATTATTTAAAAATCCATAGAAATTATTCCTATATTCTTCAAATCCAAGAATTTGAAAAGATATATTATTTCCTGTAAAATAATCGACAAGCTCCCTTCTGTGTTCACTTGTTAATTTTCTAATTTTTTCATTTTCTATTTTTAGGTGATATCCTCTATGCCCTGAAAATGCAATATTAACATTCTTTGGATGTATATTAAAATCAGGAATAAGAAAATTATCAATTAATCTAATTATTTCATTTTTAGCTATTTCTAAACAATCATCGCAAATCCAAGGAATTTTTTTAATTTTTAGGCTTTTACACTTAGGGCACTTATCAATCATTCCTTTTCCAGATTTATCACATTCTTTACAATACCATAAATCATGTTTATTTTTACATGGAGTATAAAAATGATCTACATCAATATCAATGATTAAATCACATCCTTGATATTCTTTTAGTTTCATATCCAAGTTTGCAGGTTTTAAGTATATAGCTCCACTAGAATATGTATGTCTTGGTGTATTATTTATTAAATAATTGTTTAAAGTAGTTGAGTCATTAAATGCTATATGGCGAATCATGATCTCTTTATTCCATGGAATAAATCCAAATTCTCTTTTATCAAATGAACTAACTGATGGAATTTCAATACTTCTTTCTCGATAATATGCTTGAAAAACGCGTTCTAAATAATTAAAATCATTCATTTTGAGTTTTTGATGTTTTATATTGTTTATACTGAATATAAAAAAGGGGATGTTTTATTTTTTGTTCTGAATCCTTTTTTTTTGAATAATAACCTTTTAAGCAGAGTTCATCCTTATACTTAGATGCCAGACATAAATTTAAAGATTTTAATGTTGCACAAGAATGTGGGACATATCCTTTTCTTTTTGCAAATTTTACTTGGTAATTTGTTTTCTCTAAATCAAAATCAGGTAAAGTTGAAAAAAGTTCAATAATCATCTCTATCGGATAATCTAAAGCAATTAAAAAAAAAGTAAAAAATAATCTACCTATATGAGAGATATTTTGACCCTCTTTAATATTTAAGAGTATATCTTTTATACAAGGAGGAAAATTACTTGTTATATTTTTACCTTTTTCATATTTAATTTGAACTGAAAATTCAAAATCCTCTTTTTTCAATTCCCATAAGTTTAAAATATCATCATATATGGTTTTAAATGATTTGACGCTGAATAGGGTTTCTCTCATATTTTCTAAATTACTTTTATCAAATGAGTTTATTTCAAGAAACTTACCTCTTACATATTCTTGGATTAATCTTGCTAAATCTTTTGGTTTGATATACACATATCCCCCCGAAAGAGCATTATTTACTAATTTTCGATAATCATCTTTTAAATTGGATGCTATCTTTAAATAATCTGTAAAATATATCTTAAAATTGGTTTTAATTTCTTCTTTTTGATCTTTGATTAAATTTGTATGATAAACTTCTTCCTTATTCAAATAATCTATATCTATATCTAAATCTATACATATGTGGTAAAGATTAAACAATTTACCATTCATAATTTCATTTTTCATATCATTGTAAGTTATTTTAGAAAATAGATTTGCTAATCTATTTATAATTCTATTATTACCTAACAGATATAGCATTATCCTCAGTAATAAATAAAAAGATATATTATATTGATCTTTATTATAAGTGGGAAAATCTTCTATATTTTCAAATGCTGTCCTAAAGAATTCTGCAGTCCTATCTATTATATGATTATATTCTTGATTTTTAAAGATTTTCTCCACAAATTCAACCGGTTCTTTTAATGCAATATCTCTATAAATATCTTTGAGAGAGGGCAACCAAGGATAATGTTTTAGTAATTCTGGAAGTATTGAACCATGATCACTCAAAATATATTTTCCTCTTTTTTTAAATAAATGATATTCTTGCTAAATAGTAATATATAATATTAATAAATGAAACTAATTAGTAAGGTGGTTTTCTGATTTCACAATGTTTTATTCTTACTAATTTTAAAATTATTTTAAATGATACTATTTTTTAATGAATATAAGAATGATTATGCTGTGATTAATATAAGGTAGAAGTTTAATAGCTTTCTATCATGATAAATAAAAATATTATTTTCAATATACTAATTAGACTTCACTTATAGATAAAATAATAAAAGAATTGTTTTTTAATCTAAATTGAACTAATGGTACCTAGGTTTTTTTCCAACTAAATTAATTTCTAACAGAAGTTTTTAGTAAAACATCTTATAGAGCCTTTTATAAATATTAGCAAGTTGCGAGATCATAGAGAAGTCATTATAAGTCAGATAGTAATTAATGTAATTCGCAAGACCTTGAGGGTCCCTTAACCATTGTAAAAAGTTTTCTGCTTCTACTTTTACATAGGGATCTCCTTGAGTTTGTTGCTGTAGCAATACTGTTGAAGAAGTACTCGTCGATTGAACAAAAGTCTTCCGGGGCTCCTCTTGAATTGGTTTATCCTTTCCCTTTTTCTTCTTCTTTGGCTTAGATGGTTTAGATGGTTTAGATATTTTATCATTCTTGGAAACTTTTACACCAACTTGTATTCCTGTTTCCATCATGGCAGCCGCTCGTGCAACTGCAGGATATGCTTCATGGAACCATCCTTTTGCTCTTGGATTAACATGAGCAATCATGTATGTATCTCCACTTGGAGTAGAGGCCCCAATCAAATGTCCTTTCTTCTTTCTATTGGTACCTACAAAACGCTCGGGCGCCATTTGAAGAATAGAGTATCTTATACCCCCCAGAGTGACATATTGTGCAGTTCCACTCGCCCAATTGGATAGAAGTGCTCTTATTTCTCCATTAATATTCCAATTACCTGTAGAAAATAAGTTTTTTCCAGATCTATTGACAACTGCTATTTGAGTTGCGTCTGGATAATTTTTTTGTAGAAATTTTATTCCATTTTTAAAATTAACTTTAACACACCTCCTTTGTTTTTTTTATTGTTATTGATAAATTAATTTTTAAAAAATTTTTATGGATTTAATCTAATCATATTTTTATGAGCATTATTAATCCAATCATCAACTTTTTCTATTAGCAGGAATTTATCTTTTTTACTTAAACTTAGATTGGGATTTTGTCGTTTATAAAAATTTGCGAGTTTGCTCATTTCCCACATATAATTCAAGTGTAAAGCATGTTTCCTTAAATTATCTCGAGCAAGTTCAAGAGCTATACCAATAGAAGGCATATCATAATCCTCTTTGATAATAGACTTTAGATATAATAAAATATCTTTAATACTCGTCGTTGGAATTTGTGGGAGTGGTTTACTTTTAACAAAATTACTTCTCATAGTTTTTAAAACAAAATCCTCATTCTTAGGTGTATTATATCCCTCATTATTATATAAATCTGATTGATAACTATTTAAATTATTTGTGGATACATTATTTCCTTCATTAAGGTGATGATTAATAACTGGTATTGAGAATTCTAATTCTTCTTTTGTTTTCCTTCTAAAAGTAGATGGCCATTGAGTGAGTGTATTTATTTTTTTTTCAGCTGAAATTAATATTGATTGTTTTTGGGTTTTTTGTCTATTTAGTTGTTTTTGCTCTTTTAGTCTTATTTCCGGATTTCTTAGATATTTAGATGCGTTTTCTATTATTGAAAATAAATACATAGGATCATATTCAATAATTGAATAGACATCTTTCAATTGCGAAATATTTTTTTCAATATCCATAATTTTAGAATTTGAAAATGATGCTTTTATAAAGTCATCAGCACCAGTAGTTATTTCATTTATTCCTGCTGTGGGATTTATATATTTTGCATAATTCATTTTTGATGATATCAATATCTTGTTATAGCAATCCCAATGTGTACTAAGAAGCATATAACCATCTTCATTGATATTATAACTATCATTTTTTTTTATTGTATTCATCATTTCAAGAAAACTATCCTTATAAGGAATGAATAGGTTTCTCATCAAGGCTCCTTTAATGAAAGTTAATGCAGTATTTGATTTAAAAGATAAATCTATAGGGACTTTTACTACTTTATCTGTATAGACTACATCTTGATCATTTTCTAAAGTAATATTTGGTGATGTAGCAATATAATCATAAACAAAATCAGAAAGTAATAATCCGTTTAATTGTCTACTATCTATGATATATCTTCCAGATTTTAATTCGAATTTTGTATAATAATACCCCAATCCAAAAATACAATATAAAGTTCCTTTATCAGTAATTATACTAAGTTCAGTGCCTCCAAAAAAAATAATGATATCAGTTAAAATTTTTGTAATATCATGATTAGCATATTTGCCTAATGTAGGATATCCTAAAACTTCACTCCAACTTGGTATAACGAAAAGTATATTATTTGTTATTGGCGGAGTGATCTTATGTTTATGAAATAAATTAGTAGTCATTTTTAATGCTCCAATTGAAACTTTCTATGAAAGATTAAATAAGATTTTATTTTTAAAAAGTTTAATATACTGGTGTTACAAATTTAGTTTTGCTAGTATATAAATTTTTTTTTTCCTATGATAAAATGGAAATTCTCTATAAATCATGATTTTCATTAATTAAGAAATGATTTAAGGTTTTTTATATATATAGATTAACTTTTTCTATATTAATAATATTAAATCTCTATTAGTAGAAAGAGAATTTTAGTTAACAAATAATAATTGATGGTTTTAATTATAATGATAAATATAAAAAGGGTATTAATCATACAATGTTTAAGAATATAATAAAATAAATATCGGAGAGCTTGTATTATGACAGCAATTGAAAATGAAAAAAATTTATTTACAATGTGTTGGTTTGGTTTTTATCAACCATATGCAACATCTATAGTTCACGTAACAAAACATATAATTAGTCCAAATGAAATTGATGAAAAGGATTTAATATTTATTTGGGATAAATATATGAAGTCAGATCTTTTAATGGATTTATTAAAGAATCCTGTTCCTTGGTCACCTGCACTCTTAGAAGGATATAAACGAGAATGGATTAAAAAAAAAGATGGATTGTTTGTTCCAAACCTAATAAAAGATATAAAAGGTAAATGTTTAGGTGCTGTTTTATTATTATCCAGAATTTCTGAAGATAAATTGCAGCCACTCATTAATGATTATAAAAATAGAGGGTATTTTCTAAAAGAAACCAGTATACTTATCGGAGATTTAGTTAGGGAGATCAGAGCTTTTTTACCATAAAATATAATTTTTTTTTCTATTCACATTACTCTTTTAGTTGGAATTAATTTTAAAAGTAAAAAAAAAATAGCAATTTATTCGATCCCTATTTTAGTAGCATATTTCACTAATAGAAATACAATAAATGCTATAATTATAAAGTTTATAAGACTTGCAATAAAATTTCCTATACCAAATACTCCAACTTTAATATCCTTAATATCCTCGAATCCGGGTACAAAAATACCTATTATTGGTGTTATTATATCCGCAGCCAAGGATGAAATAAGAGCATTAACAGCGAGAGCGATGATGAATGCCGATGCAAGTCCAAGTATCTTATGCTTTTTAATGAACTGTAAAAATTCAGCTGCGAGATTTTTAGGCTTTTCTGGAGCTTTTTCTGGTTCAGGGGTAAGAAGCTCACGGATTTTTTTTAATTCATCTAACATTTCATTTTCTTTTGACATTAAAATCTCTTCTATTCTGTTTTTTTCATTGAATATAGATTTTAAATATAGTAGATTATATCTTAACTATATAATATATAAATTTTTTTTGAATAAATTATAACAAAGATAATACTTTTCATACATTTCTATTATTATTTCAATTTATTCTGGATTTAATACTTAAATACAACTTTTTAAAATAATTCAGAAAAAGTCATCATTTAAATTTAACTAGATTTTTTTTTATTTAGAGCCAGAGATTAAGATATTATAGATTTACTCTAATTAATCTTAATCCCCCTTCAAACCATCGTATTCCAATAGTAGTATCTGCTAATCCTAGGCCATTAAAATAATTATAAACATAGTTATCTCCATCTGGAGCCCAAAAAACTGAAAACCAAAAACTTGAGGCAAAATGATAGTTCACGATGTCATATATATCATTGATGATCTGGGTTTCATTCAATGGAGAAGTTGGAATCCAATGCAGATGTGATTGCCAAGGATCATCTAAATAATATTGAAAACCACCAACAACTGTCCAGTCAGTAATAACAGGTATAACATAAGCAGAATTCTGTTCAATAAAGGATGCAGCACCACGATAATCTGGATTTGACCAATAAAATCTATCTGAATAAGGCCAATCAGGATGTAATGTATGAAAATATTTATCCGTTAAAGGATTAGAATATTTTAAATAAGATATTGTAGAGTAGGGAATTATTCCAATTATAAATATAAAAATAAAAGCTTCTGTAATCAACTGAGGTTTAAGAGAAGATTGAAATAATCTATTCTTTTTAAATTCATATCTAAGAAAATTATAGACACGATTTATAAATTGAGGAATAACTGTAACTAAGCAATAAGAAATTACAATTTTAAATAAAATAACTGAAAATAACATAAATTTGGGTGCATAAATACTATAACCAAGAAGAAATTCTGTTGCACTAATGAAGAAAGGAACTCCAAAATAAATAAATCCAATTACTAAAGATATAACGATATTCTCCCTTTCAAATTTAGATTTAACAGATGTAGTATTATTTTCTCTATCTATATTATTTTTCTTTTTTTTTATAATTGAGAGTTTTCTTATTAGAAAATCAGAAAACATTATAATTAATCCTAAAAAAAGCATTAAACTAAAGAATAAAAATAAAAATTTCTGAAAACTACTGATATACACAGGAATAGAGGATAGTGAATGATACCAAAAATCATTAAAAGTAATTTCTCCTACTTTTTGATACCAGAAATTGAATTTCTGAGATTGATTATAAACAATTGGAAGCCAAGGTAGATAGATTATTATGAGTACTAATCCAATGGGTATAAAATGAATAAGAAATGCTTTATTCGAAATATTTCTTCTAAATATTATAATCCGAATCATAAAAATAAAAAAAATTAAAACAATCCCTATTAAACCATAGTTATGAGTATATAATAACAACGTAGCGATAATGATTATGTATATGCTATGTTTATTTGGAAAATTATTATTAATCCAATATTCTAATAATAAAAATAGTGATATAAATAAGAAAGGTAATAAAGTATACATGCGAGCTTCTTGTTGATATCTTATTACAAGAGGAGTAATCGCTATTAATAATGATGAAAGAACCGCTGTTTTTTTATTAATATTTTTTCGAATCCAGTAGAATATTAAAATTAAACACCCTACTCCAAACATATATGAAGGAAATCTTACAGAAAATTCAGAAGTTCCAAATATTTTAACCCATCCATTTAATAGAATATAATAAAATGGAGGATGACAATCATTCATTGTAACATTCATTAATTCATCCAAACTCGAGTCTGCTAATCCCAATGAAAATAATTCATCCATAAAAAGAGAACGATTTGTAATTCCACTTAGTACAATTATCCCATTTAATACGATCACAAGAATAAATGCAAAAAGATCTATATTTTTTTTTTTCAGTAATCGCCCTTTCATAAGTTTGAAGCTCGCTTATTTATTTAATTACTTTTCATATCATATTTTTTAAAATTATTTACACATTAAGCAATAATGCCCACTCTATTAAAAATCTTTAAAAAATATATTATTATGAAAAAAAAAAACATTATACTCAGTATCAAAGGAAGTAGATCTCTAAATCTAATTTAGCTATATTACGTTGTA
>CAZGJX010000042.1:0-33174 GCA_964525635.1 uncultured archaeon | reverse complement strand
TTGAATGATTTTTAATTTTAGATTCACTACCTAAATTCTAAAATACCCTCAATTAGTTTTTGATTTGTTTTTTATAAGCAACTAATATTATAGTTGAAACGACTCCAAGAATTATAAAGAATTCTAATCCATACCATGGGATATCCCATGGTTCTACAGTTGTAGTAGTTGTTGTTGTGGTAGGAGGGACATAATTCGATCTTAAATTAAGATATAATCTTGCTTTAATTGCCATTGTATCTACGGTATAAACTGTTGCTGGTTGATTGTACTCATTATCTATATTTATCCATCCATCCCAATATTTCGTCGAATAAAGATACCAAAATCCATTATTACAAACTGGAATTTCTGGAATCTCTACAGCTAAAATCTCTTGCATTTGAGACGCAATTGAAGCAGCTTCTATATAATTAATGGCTATACCTTCAAGACCCTCATATAAATCTTCATAAGCATCGGCTTGTGCATCATACCATGAAGATGCATTTCGGACAGAATCGTGGGTACCTCTAAGACCTCCAAGTACACTATAAGATGATTGAAGTAAATGAGGACCTTGGTTTTGTTGAGCTAAGTCAAAAGTTTGGTTATTTATGAAATCATACCAATTCCTTTGAGTAACTTCTAATTTAGTACTTGTGATCCCAATATTAGTCAAACTATCAGCCATTAATTCTGTAGCCGTAACTATATCAGTCCAATATTGGATTGTAAGAATGTCATAAAGCCCTAATGTAATACCTGGATTAGATTGATTTGCTCTTGTTATCCAATTACCTGAACTGTTATCACAATGTTTATATAATATTTGTCTAGCTTTAAAAGGATTATAAGAAATTCCATAAGTATCTTGTATAGTTTGATTATATTCATTGGTATGTGATGGACTATCAGAAGATAAGAATCCTTGGCTTGATCTTTCCCAATAACCATCTATAGAATCAAGTGATACCTTATCATAATCAATAGCATAAGCCATAGCCTCTCTCATCCAAGTTTCATTAAATGGATATCTCATATGATTTGGAACAAGTGAAATAATAGAACCAAGTGTTCTATAAAATGATGTATTACTTCTTTTGAAGTATGTATTAAGGTTTGGATTGATATCGAGTGCGGTCCAGACCTGAAAGTAGGGGCCCGAGTGTAAATCAACATCATCGTTAAGTATAGCGGTATCTTGCGCAACCTTAGTTAGTAGAATATTCTCGCTTTTCAACATATGTTGGCATTCCATCACTTGATGATGTTGGAGCATTAGGTAAGTCTTGATAAATTTCACCAAATCCCCACCAATCCTCTCTCAATTTTACAATTTCTTGTTCTCCCGTAGCATCTAAATAATATGGTTCATAAGGTCCCGAAAAAACTTTATATGCTGCTGGTGATCCAGTATCCCAAAAATTAGGTTGCCATTCAGATAATTCACCATCAGAATAATTATAATCCCCAACTGCATTTAAATCTGCTTTAAGAGTATCTAGCATACTCTTGGACATAATTGGAACATCAGAACTAATGAATTCTAAAACTTGTATACTATATTCATAATCTGTTTCTAAATCAAACCTTATAGTAGTGGGATTTACAACAACAATATCATCTATTCTCTCTTGCATGCCATCATAATTCCTTCGAGATTGATTCAGAGCTGTTTTAAAACTTTCAATTACATCTATCGAAGTTACAGTAGTACCTGTATTAAATTTTGCAGCAGGGTTAAGATAAACTGATAATGAACTACCGCCACTATTCCATGTATAAGCAGTTCCTATAACAGGAATTAGAGAATCAGTTAATCTATCCCAACCAAATAAAGTTTCATACATTAAGGCATAACTAAAGACAGAATTTGGATCCCATGGATTTGATCCGAATAGAACTCTTTTCCAATATCCTGTATTTCTCACTGTTTCCTCTCTAGTATTAGTAGGTATAGTAACTTGAGCAACAGGTAATGAAGGAAGCATAAATATATTGAAAATTAGAAGCAATAGCTTGAGCAGTAGTGAGATCTGGAGCTAATTCTAATCCTATATAATTTTCAACAAACATGTCAGACCATTTATCTTGCCAATAAGTTATATTTCTATACCAATCATGATAACCCACATAGATTAAGTTTGATCCATCAGGAGCCCATGTGAAATCTTCTCTAATTACAGAAATACATTCTCCCGTTTTTGTATTTAAACAAAATAATGGCTCATAAATTAATGCGATACCAAAAGCAGCAGAGTTTGCGAAAGGATTTAAACTATAAGTATCCATACCATAGCCACTAAATCTAACCATATCTACTCTTGGAGATAGCGTACTAGAAAGTGCTTTTATATTTAAAGGTATTACTTGTACTACTAAAATTAGGAGAAATATAACTATAATTGGAATTGTTTTTTTTTTTTTTGGTATTTCCCCTTTAATTTATTAATAATATCAAATAAAACAAGTTCATATTTAAAAGTTTCAGATAATTATTTTTGAAATTTATGTCCTAAAGTGTAAACTTAGCTTTTAATTATTAATTTAATACTATCAAAAAATAAGTCCAAATTTATAGATAAGAAAAAAGATGAGAAAAAGAAAGATAAAAAAGGAAGAATTTTTAAAGAAAATTTATAAAAATCATAATAAGATAAATAAGATTAAGTATAATGGTTATCAAATTTAGTTTTATATTCTCTTATCTTTTTCTCTTCATGAATTTTTCTTTGTAACCATTGTATTTTTTTATTAATTACATAAATCTCTTGTTTATGATGTTTAAAAGCTCTATAGTAATCCACTTCCGAAATTTTCCCTTGATCAAATTTAGAGTCAAGATCTTTTAGTGTTTCATGGATACTGAATTTTTCTTTTTTCAAATTTAACATAGATATTTTACTATTACCTAAATCATCAAATAATTGATCTTGATCTAGATATGATGAATGATTAGGTGATTGATAGTCATTATTAAATAAATCAGATAAATGGTTTCTATTATATTCCTGAAAAGCCCCTTGTTTTATGGAATTAGAACTAAATGAATCATATGTATTTTTATAAGAGTCATTAGTTATTAAATCTTCTAAGGTGTTATTCATTTGTCTTGGTTCTTGATGATTATATTTTTTAGCCTGTAGTAATCTTTTCATCATCATATTATTGTTATCCATATGTATATTTGATTGGGGATTTCTCAGAAACCATTTTTGATTATAATTATTTTGAAATTGATTTGAATTAAATTCATCTTGATTATGAAATTGCATAGTTGGAGCTTTTTGATATTGTTGTGAATTTATTTTTTGAAGATCATTCTGGGAAGGATTAATATAATTATTTTCTCTATAATTAGAATTTCGTTTTAAATTTGAATTTTGAATTTGATTTGAATTAAAGGTATTTGAATTATTATCATAATAGAGAAGATTTTTGCGATACTGTGCATCTTGACTATTAAGGGTATTTCTATAGAAATCAGGATTATTTTGGTCGGTATATTTATTATATTGATATGTTGAATTATTTAATTGATTTTGGTCACATTTAAAGCTGAAAAAAGAATTAATTCCATCCTCAATGAAATTATTAAGTTTATTAAGATCTATGTTTATATTTTCTAAGTTTCTCGCTGATTCTTTATCATAAATTGTTGTCTCATCAAAATTCCTTGCTAAAAGAATATATTCAATTACCCGAGAAATGACTTTATTTGGCAGGGTAAATTCATACTTACCATAGGAAAACTCAATATATAATTTTTTCAATAATTTACCTTTTTCTTTAATTCTTAATAAGTCATCAACAGGAGCTTTAAAAATCAATCCTTGCTTTTTCTTAATTAATCCATATTCTTGAACAAATGATAAATCTAAATTAGTAATAAAAAGAATTCCTTTATTTCTTTTGAGCATATCTTGATTTGTTAGACCATTTGACAATTTTGCTTTGATTGCATAGACAGGTTTTTCATCAGTAGCTATATTTATAAATCGTTTATATGCTGAAAAATATTCAGTAATTTTATCCGTAAATACCAAATTCTTTTTTATTGTATTGATATCTTCATTAATCATATTAATATTATTTTTAATAAAATCATCAATAGATTCGTGGCTTTTATTTAAATTATCTAAAATTCCTTCAATTACTTTTATATTTGAATTTGGTTGTAAATATATATTAAAAAAATATTCTTTATTGGAAGCCAGATAATGAAAATGTGTACTTATTCTCTCCAAAAGGTTTATTTCAAGATATTTTATCAATTTAAAAAGGGAAAGTAATTTAGATTCCATTTTTGGAAAATGATAGCATTGGATAGGAGGATCTCTTGCCTTTTTTATTTTTTGTCTTATTAAATAAAGTAAATTAATGACATCCCTAAAAGGGCTTACGAATTCTCTAGATATTTTAATTAATTCTAAGAATTTCTGCTCTAATTTTTCTTTTTTTTCATATATATTGATTATTTTTTGAGAATGACATTTAGGGCAGGATTTTATATATTGAGTTAATTTAATTATATTATCTTTTCCGCAAACGGTGCAAATCCTTTTATTTTCTGATCCTTGAATTTCAATTTTTCTTAAATTGCAATCTTGACATTCATAAACTTCAACTTTTTGATCATCTAAACAGTCAGAGCAGCAGCTAGTACCACAATTTTCGCAATAATATGCTAAATTTGTGTTCCTCTGGCAGAATCGACATATTTGACCCTGCAAATGTAGCTCTGACATTGTTATTAAACCTAAATAAAATTTTTAAAAAAATCGCTTTATCAATAAAACGTGAAAATTAATTGAAAAATATCTATATTATTTATGTATTATCCTAAAAACGCTTGTATATTCCTTTAAATATTCTTTATAAATATTTAAGTCCTAAATGATTTTTCATGTATAATATAGATATAGATGTTAAAATTAGATTAATACACTTTTATAATTATTAATGTAGCTTTAGTACTGCTAATATAATAAAGTTTTAAGAATATATTTCAGAATTTATTCTTATCCATTTAGATACTCAAAATATATTTTATATTTTTATTTAATTATCTTAATTTTATTTCCTAAAGCTTGTCCTGGAAGGCCTGCTTTTTTAAAGCTAGCTCTAACAGCACCTTTATTTCCATGTGCTCTTGTAATTTGCCCTTTTAATTCTTTCCCACTTTTACTTACCCATAAGACAGTTCTTCCTATAAGTTTATTTGCTTCTTTTCTAGAATTTATGGTTGGAAAAACTAATATACACTGTTTAAGATGGACAGTATGACGTCCTCTTCGATAATTTGCAATAGATCCTTGCATTCCTAATACTTCTAGTTTATTTATAGACATAAAAGCTACCTTTTAAAAATCGTTAATTTCAGAAATTTAAAAAAGAAAATGAATGAAAAAATAAAAAATTTTAGATTTTTAAGATTCTTGATGGTTTATTAGGTTTTTTTTCAATATAACGTTAAATCTCTTCTTTTTTATCTTTTTTATAAAATAAATCTGCTAAATATGAAGATACAAAGCTAATTGCATTTCTGATTGATGCATATTTACCCAAAGTGAAGTAAAGCAATCTTAGAAATAAGCCTATTAATAAAATCGTAGTAGGAACTGCTATTATAAACCAAATTATGTTTAGTTTCTTCAAAAATAATGGTTCTAATACCAATTGAAGTATAAATGTAGTAAATGAATAAAAAGAATAATAATAGAAAAATCGATATTTACTTTTTATATTAATTATTTGAAACCTTTCAACTGTTAAAAAGAGAGTATAGAGAAAAACAAGAGCACCTATTGAATAAATAATCCAAGATGATTCTCTTGGTTTAAAATAAGGAGGAAAGGGATGTTCTGGATAAATGGATATGGATATGATAACTAATATTAATCCAATACTAATTAAAGGTAGAGTAAATTTCTTAATAAACATAGAATTTGAGATATCTTCATTCTGAGGTTTTATTATTATATTTTCATAAATAAGGTCACCAAGAAAACTACCAACCATATAGATTGGGAAAAATTGTAATATAGGGCTAAGAGTGGGATTATTATAAAGAATATAATAAATGACACCTCCAGGAGTATTATATAATTGGTTATAATCCACTACATAGAACCATATAATTTCATTTATGATAAAAAAAATAATCGCAACTATGATTTTATAATATTTATTTATTTTTAGAATTGACCATGAAATTAAAAGAGAGAAAGAAAGAGTTTGCAAAATAAACCATATCCACATTTTACTAGGATCATCTTCTCCTATAGCTACAATTGAATTGTAGGTCAAACTAATTAAGAAAAGTAAAAGAATTCTTGTGAAATATTTAAAACGATATTTTTTAAAATTAAAATCTTGAGATTGAATACTTTTTGTATAATTAATTCTATAAGATAAGGTAATACCCACACCAGAAATAAATAGAAATCCAGATGCTCCTAGGAAGTCAAAAATATAAAATATATTCCATGTATCCGTATTAATATTATCAAAAACTGATTGAAGTAGCCACCATTCAGAAAGATGACCACATATCATCCAAACCATACATAATCCTCGAAGGAAATCAATACTTTTTATTCTAGCACTCATAATTAGAATTTAAATTAAACTTTTTATTTAAATAGTAGCAATTACATCAATTTCTATCTTTATATCAGATTTGGGCAGGTTTGAAATTTCTACCGTTGTTCTAGCAGGAAATTTATCAATAATACCATTATCTTCAAAAAACTTTACATATACTTGATTCATTTTTTCAAATTCTTTTATGTTTTTAAGGAAGACAGTTACCTTTAAGATATTTGTAACTTTGGATCCAGCTACTTCTAAAATATCTTTAATTTTTTTGAATGCAGAATTTGTTTGACTCTCAATATCAGTAAGTCCAACATCGGGTATTTGTCCTGATATGAATATTAAATTTCCCATTTTTGTAGCATGACTATATGGGCCTACTTTCATATTCTCAGTGTTAATAAACTCAATTTCAACCATTTTATATGACTCTATTATTCACTTTCAAATTAAATTATTATAATTATTAATGAGATCTTTAATAGTTTTTGTTATAATTAAATAGTATTGCGCTTGTTATTATAACAGACAAATTCTAATTCAATTAAACTTTTATTAAAATTATATTTCTAAAGAATTGGATTAAAAAAATATAGAATATATTTAAAATAACCATAACGATCTAATTAAAACATAGATTAAACTTATATTGATAAATAATAAAGATAAAGTTTGGATTTTTACTTTTGAATATGCAGAAGTTGTTAAAGTAGGGGGATTAGGAGAAGTTCCTGCTAACCAAGTGAAATATCTAAAGGAAGAATTTGATGTCACAATTTTTATTCCATCCCATGGTCAAATAGAAAAACTAAAGCAAAAATATGATTGGGAGAAATTATCTTTCGTATATAAAGAGACTATTAATCCTAATTTTTTAGGTATTTTTAAGCCAAAAGAAGAAATTATTATTTCTTATTATACGTTTCTTATTAATGATATAAAAGTAATTTTAATATCAGGAGAAAATTCATTTACTAAAACATATTTAGATGATAATGTTGTATATAATCCAGAAACTTTTAATGGTAAAGTATGCTTTTTCAGTTTAGGTATACGAAATTATATTTATCATTTAATATCTAATCATAAGGGTAAATTACCATATTTAGTGCATCTTCATGATTATCATGTTGTTCCAGCATTCATTACTATGAAACAAGCTTTAAATAAAAATCAATTAGATGTTTTTTCAGTTATTACAATTCACTTATTAACATATCCAAAATACCACATCCAATTTTATGAGAAATGTGGTATAGATGATACTCCAATAAGGATATTATTAAGAGATGGAAATAAATATCTTACTTTAAAAGAAATATTTGCTTTATGTGAAAAAACTCTAGATTTTAGAGGAATTTATTTGCCTTCAGTAGAAAAGATTGGATGTGTTGTAAGTGATTTGGTTACTACAGTGAGTAAATCATATTTAAAATCAGATATAATTCGCAATTTTGGAGAATATTTAATAGGGTTTAAATCCGATTTTATTTGGAATGGATGTGATTGGGAATATGAGGAAATTCTAAAGAGTGTCATTGATAACCTCGGAAATGAAATCAGAGATATATTACAAATTCCATACCATTCTAAAATTACCAGAGAAGATATGAAGAAATACTTATTAACATATAAAATAGGTAATTTAGCCAAAAGTCCGTTAATTAATTCTAAAAAAATTCTTAATACCATTAGAGAGATTTCTAATGGAAATCCCTTTATAAAAAATGGGAATATGAAAGCTTTTAAAGAATCTGGTCCATTAGTAATAACTACAGGGAGAATATCACCTCAAAAAGGATTTGAAGTTATTTTTGAAGCTGCTTCTGAAGTTGTAAAAATTATTCCTAATGCTAAGTTCTTATTTCTTATCTTACCCACGGAATATAGTTTGAAAGAAATAGAAACCTATGCTCAATATGCGAAGAAATATCCTAATAATATAAGGATAATTTTTGGAAGTGCTCCTGAAATCTTCTATTTAGCTCATCTCGCAGCGGATGTATATTGTGCTTTATCCAGATGGGAACCTTTTGGAATAATTGCTCTTGAAGCAATGGCTTTAAAGTTACCTATCATAGCAACAAGAGTGGGAGGACTACAGGAAACTATCATTGATATAAGATCTGATAATCAAAACTGTACAGGGTATTTAGTTGAGAAAGAAAAACCATCTAAATTTGCAGAAGCATTAGTTTCTTTTTTTCATTTAGTAGAGATATCTAAAACTGAAGATTTATATCAACCTGAAATCCTCCAAATGATAAATCAAATTCCAGATGATTTTATTAAGTCAAGAGTTATTTTAGATACACATTTTTATGATAAAATTAGAGAAAATTGTTATAAGAGAGTTAATCATATTTTTCGCTGGAAAATTGTTACTCAAAAATTAATTAGATTATATAAGAAGTTTAGAAATTGAAATTAAACCTTAAAAATATACTATTTCTTCCTAATATTATTATATATTAACTTTATAATTGATAAACGTAAAATAATATTATTTTTATCTTTATCAATTTCTCTTTTAAAAATAGAAATATGTATATATTAAGATTGTTATTAAATTCTTGCTAAAATCTTAATAAGGATTAATAAATATTTAATGAAATTTTAATAAATAATGATTAAAAATTAATTGAGAGATTTAAGCTATATTGACAATAAGTTTTTAAACATTAGTACTTAAAATTCTTACCAGATCTCTTTAAACAGGAGAGAATTAATTT
Source organism: uncultured archaeon (assembly GCA_964525635.1). Taxonomy (GTDB): domain Archaea; phylum Asgardarchaeota; class Lokiarchaeia; order Sigyniarchaeales; family SOKP01; genus JAFGOA01. The sequence goes on along the minus strand of CAZGJX010000042.1, from coordinate 23,863 downwards.
TTTAATGAAAAAAAAAGGAGGAAAATCAATAATAAGACGAAAATGGAAGTATTAATTATTTTAAATTAAATAATTTAATTTGATGATATATAATCATCAAATCTTTTTTTTTTTCCAAAAGGGAAATAAGTGCTGTACTATTGCATTTCCTTTATCTGGGACGATTTCTATTTGCTCTTTAATCCAGTTAGAAATCCATTTAAATTTCTGTTCAAATCTGCTATCCAAGAATATTATTGCCCCTTTATCTTCTAACTTTCTAATTGGACGTCCTGATGCTTGATTTGCTCTTTGTATTGCGGGATACAAATAACCAAAATTCCATCCCTGATGCTTAAATACTTTATCATAATATTTAATTTTAGCCTCAACTCTAGGAGTTGGTAAATGATATGGAAATCCAGCAATTATTACAGAATTCATAGCATCCCCAGGATAATCTTCACCTTCAGAATTTCTCCCTCCACAAACACCTAAAAGAATCGCTCCATTATAAGGGGGATAAGCCATTGACTTAAAATCTTGAATTAATAGGGCGTTTTCTGAAGCAGTTAATCCTGGTTTTTCTATAAATAATTTTTTATTATTCTTTTCAACTATCTGTTCAATACCATTGGAAATTAACTCCCTTAAAATACGATACGAAGCACAAAATATTCCTATATTTGCTGGAGTAGAATATAAAACCTCATCTATTTTTTGAATCATTTTTTTAAACATATAAGGTATTCTATTGTTCCTTTTCGTATCTACACCTTCTATTATTAAAGCTTTAATATTCTCTTTTTTAAAAGGTGTGTCAGCAACAATTCCTTTATATGATTTTCCACTTTGATTCAATCCAATTAAATTGTGATAAACATAAGGATTTATAGTACCAGAGAGATGTAAATTAGAATAAGATGATTTTAAAACTGGGATCATTATTTCTCTTGGATCTAGCGCAACTATTTCCATATTAATTGTTTTCTTTTCATTTTTTTCTTTAATAGAATAACAAAAGAAGTAATTTTCTAAAGTTGAAGTTTTTATCCATATTTTCCAAAATTCTGCTAAAGAACCAACAAAATCTCTTGAAATTACACCATTAGCAGTTTTTTCTTCATGTATTGCAATGCTGAAATCAAATAAATCATTAATAAAATTATTAAATTCATTTAAATCGATGAAACCTAATTTTAATAAAATATTATTCAGTATTTTATTCGGTGAAATTTCTAATTCAGAAACTTTAAGGTCCTTTTTCTTCTTAATTAGGTGCTCTAGAAGGATTTTGACAAACATTTGCATAATATTTGGAGATCTATACAATTCTAAATCCCTCAAACATAACCTTAATGTATAAGGGGATATTCTAGATGAATTTATTTCAGTGGCCAAATCAATGATATTATGACATTCATCTATAACTATAATGCACTCATGAAGTTCTTTGTCAATGAATTTCAAAAAAGAGTTTCTAATAAATGGATTAAGAATCCACTGGTAATTACATATAATAACTTTCATTTTTGATAAAAGATATTTACTTAAAAAATAGGGACATATTTTTTTTTCTTTACAAAGAAGGATAAGATCATCGGCATCAACTGGTTTATCTAAAAGCTCAGGTGAAATTAATATGGGATTATCTAATCCATCTTTTTTTTTAAGTAAATTTAAGAAATGAGAACAATTACGATTATTTCTCAAATCTTTACAAATAGACATGGACTCATTTGAATTTGGTTTAAGGGATAAAAGTGTTTTATTAAGACACATCTCATTCCGACCTCTAATTGAGATACCATTTAATTTAAGGTTTTCATATTTTTCAGATATGAATGCAGAAATCATTTTTAATTCTCTTATAACTCTAGTAGTTTGGGAATGTGTACGACATAAATATATTATTTTTAAATCATGTTTAAATACAATTGGAAGCAGTGAACTTAATGCGATAATTGTTTTACCAGTTCCATTTGGTGCAGATAATAAAATTGTTTTTCTTTCTTTTGAATTTTTTTCTATTTGTTGAATTATATTTTCTTGAGAAATTCTAAAATCATCATATGGAAAAAAATGTTGGTATTTTAGATGATCTTTCGTGATAATAGGTAGAGGTTGCTTAACTCCCTTTTTTTTAATTTTGCTGACATTATTATTATTTTGTTTTTTATCATGATCAAAAAATTCAGCACATGTTCTACAATAAAGTCTTTTTTCTTTAGTCCTCAGAATGTTATCGCAATTAGGACAGAATCTCATAGCCTATATTCTTTTTTAGTTTTTTATAGTTATTGTATTTTTGACTTCTTATAAAATCCTACTTATAAAGTTTAAGAAGTTATATATAGGTTTATAATTTAGAGTTTATATTGATAACCCCCATAAAAGTTTATTTATTAAGAATATTTTAAGATCTAAAATGAATAATAAATATTACTTATCTTTAAGAGAATTATTTTCTGAAAGTATTTTAAGAAATTTAATTCTATTTTTTATATTATATATCTTTACAATTTCCCAAGTCTGGGATAGTATATTCCTTTTACTTTTTCCTCTAATCACTTTTTCATTTTCAGTTATATTTAATTTAATAAATGAAAATAAATGGAGAATACAATTTAATGAGTATTATATTATCTATAATCCATTAGGATCTGAGAAAAAACATGCAAATAGATTATTTTTTTCTTCTCTTTTACAGCTGATTTTTATATTTTGGATTGGAGCAGAGTCTTTTTATCACCCTCAGCTAATTAACGATTATAGTTTTTTGTTTATTATTATATTTATTTTTATCTATACCTTCACTTACTTTTGGATTTTTATTGATATATGGAATTATTGTCATATTATAATAGATATAACTAAATATAACGTCAATATTGAAAAAGAAAATATTAATCATAATACATTTATACACAATATCAATTTAAGAAAGATTAAATTGATATTATATCTCAGTATGTCTTTATTTTTAATATTAAATGCTTTCAACTGGCTATTTACATTTCTTACTTATAACGCATATATTCCAGGATATAATTTTATTCTTCCTGGAACAGGGATAGAATCATCTCAACCTTTATTATTACACTTTATATTTTACCCCCTTCTTCTAATTTCCCCAATTTTTACGATTATATTATTATTTTTAGTATATAGAGAAAGCCATAATATTAATCCAGAATCATTAAAAAAATTTTTAAATTCAATGTCTGAAAATTTGAAGATATTGATTTTAGAAAAGTTTCGAACTTTAAATAAAACCTTTATAAATAATTTGGATAGAGAATAAGATTTTAAATAATAGTATTATTGTATTATTGCTATATAGTTAAAAAAAAAACCCGTTTAACTGACAAAATGACAAAACGAAAACTTCTTTTTAAAGTATGTATCGTAGGTGATGGCGGAGTAGGAAAGAGTACTATGGTAAAACGATTAATCACAGGAAGATATATAGAACAAAAAATTACAATTGGCGCAGATTTATCAACCTATTATACTAATATTGATGATAAAAAGGTTACCCTGCAGCTTTGGGATTTTGCTGGAGAACGTAGGTTTCAGTTCTTTTTGCCAAATTATTCGAGAGGTGTAAAAGGATGTTTATTATGTTATGATGTTGGAAGAAGGGCTTCTTTTGAAAAGTTATCCAACTGGTATGATATAATTGATAAAAAAAAGAATCCTGTTTTTGTTTTAGTAGGATGTAAAAGTGATTTAGGAGATACCAAACGAGTAGTTGCTGATAATGAGGCTGAAGAATTTCAGGAAGAAAATAATATCAAAATGTTTTATGAAACATCTTCAAAGACAGGATATAACGTAAAAGAACTATTCGACCAATTATCATTTGAACTTTTACAACAAGATAAAATATTATTATAATTACGAATAAAACAATCTAAATAGATTTTAAATAAAAAAGAAAAAAAAGATTATCAACTTATATCTCTTTTCTTAAAATAAAAATATCCTATACTTACAGCCAAAACAGCAATTGAGATTAACAGTATCAAAGAAAATATAGGTGATACATAATTTGTATATACTATGTTGCCGAATCCATCATCATATTCTGCTACATTATACATTACAAAAATTAAACTAGGTTCAATATTAAGGAGATTATCAACAAGTAAAAAATAGGCGTTAGCAAAATGATAACTTAAATCAAAAATATATAAATGATATTTCTCATATAGATTAGTTTCTCCACCTAACAGAAGCAAAGGTTTGAACATTAAAAATACTAAAAATAAGAAAATGATAAATCCTACAGGTATGATTAATACAGTTCTTGGCTTTCTTAAGATACAAGAAAGCCCCATTGTTAGACATTCAAAAAACACTAATATAATCAATGAATATACGAGAATAACTAAAAAGAAGGGTAACACATCATAGAAAGGATAGCGGGCATACGTCAATAAACAGGTAATAGATAATGATATTAAATTAATTAAAAAACCAAATGTAAAAACCGCTAAAAATTTACTTAAAAATATATTTGCCCTACTTATTGGCTTACTTACTAGCATTAGCATTGTTCCTTCTCTTATTTCAAATGATATCATTGGCGCTGTTGAGACTGAAATAATTATTGAGAATACAATAGAGGTTGTTAACATTAAATACACAAATCCTAAACCAGTATCAAAAATCGATTCATCTGAATAATCAATAAGGCTTGGATTAATAGAGATGATAACAAACAATGGACCTAATAAAAACATTATTATGATAGCCCAGATAAATTTTGGAAGTGTACCAACTTCATTAAATAATGTTTTTTTAAAAAGAATAAAACTTGGAAATACTTTCTTAACTGATTCCATTTCTATTTGTTCTTCACTCTTACTAATTGACATTTTTTTCCTCACCCTCCTCATTCATCATTTCTAGAAAAATTTCTTGTAAAGTAGATTCTTTTTGATAAAATTTGCGTAATAAAAGATTATTCTTAATTATAGCTTCTGGAATATATTTTTGGAGAGCTTCTGTATCTTTTGGCATGATATTAATAATATTATGGTCTTCATCAATCCATGCTTTATCAATAAAATCCTTTCCATTCAAATCTTCTAAGATTTTTTCATTTGAATTTGTATCCAATAAATATATATTTTTTGCTGTAGTATGCATTTTTTTAATATTTTTTATAGTATCTGTGGTAATTATTTTCCCTCGATTTATTATTGTAACTCTATCACACATTAGTTCAACTTCAGACAATACATGACTTGACACAAAAATACTCTTGTTTCTTGCAAGATTTTTTATGTCTTTTATAATGTTATTTCGCATAATAGGATCTAAATCAGATGTTGGCTCATCTAAAACAAAAATTTCTGCATTTCCAATTAAAGCTGAAGCAAATGCCACTTTCTGTTTCATTCCTCCCGAATAAGTCTCAATCTTTCTATTTTCAGCATCCTTTAAATCGAATTTTTCTAAGAATTCATCTGTTCTTCTTTCTGCTTCTAGCTTTTTAACACCATTCATTTGGGCAACAAATTTTAAATATTGTTTTCCTGTCAATTTACTATAAAGTCCTGGATCCTGAGGTAAAAATCCTATTATTTTTCTACACTTTCTAGATCCCGCCTTTAATCCCTTTACAAATGCTATTCCTTTTGTAATTGAGATTGCTCCAATGAGCATATTGATTGTTGAAGTCTTACCTGCGCCATTAGGTCCTAAGAATCCATGAATACCTGATGCCATAGATATATCAATACTATCAACTGCTTTAACTTGATTTTCCCCTCTTGCATAATATTTAGTTAACTCTTGAGTCCAAATCTCATAATTACTTGTGTCAATAGCTTGTTTTTGAATCATAATTCCTTTCAATTTTTCTATAATTGTTAATTTTCATTAAATTATATTAATTATGAATAATCTACATACAAATTTAAACTATTATGCAAAAAGAGAGAAAAATAATGGTTATAATTATTAATTTAGATATTATAATGCTTTTTTGAAATATTTATTCATCAAATAATTCTTTTAAATCTTCAGACTTTAATTTTAAATATTTAACTTTAATTAAAGAATCTGCTATAAGAGTTTTAAAATTCTTTTTACGTTTTTTATTTAGGAACTTTTTCATTTCGCTTAAATCTGGATTTTTTTCTGTAATTTCAATTAATTTATTTTTTATAGCAGTATCTATAACTTTTTGTCCTAATTCCGTTCTAATTATTAACATTGCTTCCTCCCCGGGAGCACCCCATGGAGAGTATGAGATATCTGAAAATTCTCCAGAATAATCTATACAGTATTTGCATCCAGTCATACCCCCAGAAGAACAAGCATATGCAATCTTTAAGGAAACTGTCTCTCTTGTTCCTGTATTAAAATCATTAGTTAATAATTTAGCTAATCCTTGTAAATGGCATGGATTTGCAATAATACCAACATTTTTTTTCTGATCCAGATAAGCTTGACCAATCCCGGTAATTAATGGACCGGCATTTTCCATTGTACTCTTTGGAATATATTTTTTTGCGTCTTTTGGATTGTCAACTATTACAGGGAAAGCCACAGGTGGTTTTTTGCTTTTTTGTTCACTTAAAACCATATGTTCAACTATTTTTTCATCAAATGCTGCTTTTACAAGATTATATAAAATATCATCAGTATTTTTTGATTTAACTTGAATAATATCTTTATAAATTCCAACTGCTAAGTCAATCCGTGTTTGACCATAGAGTATTTTTTCTATTTCATTTATTGGTAGAAAACTACGTGGACAAGCATTATAACATAATCCAATGGTTTCAGCACATTCATCTACTACATATGCTTCACCTGTTTCTTTATTGAAATCCATATGAGGACAGAATGCATTGCAACTTCCGCAATGAATGCACAATCCACTATATATAACTTCTGATTCTAAATCTTGTGAACTTTTCTCTACTTTCATAATTAATAAGCCTTTATAATATTCAAATACAAAAATGATTGCTAATAATTTAAGTTTGAGATTTCACACTATGTAAAATTAAAAAATATAAATTAAAAAATATAAACTAAATAAGAATATAATCTCTTTTATTAATTTATATTCTAAAATAATATTATCATGCAAAATTTTCCCATTTATTCTTTTTGATATATGTATACCCAACGATTCAATTCATTAGACTTATTTACATCAGGGTAATCAATCCCTAAATGTTTCATAAAATCAGTGCGAACCCATGTATTATTTAATAAAAATTCATCATCAGGAAAACCTTTAATGTCACTATCTAGTTCTTTCTCAGTTAAATGCTGCAAGTATGGTGATAATACCTCTTTTTTAAGTTCTAGGAGTGACGCTAACAATTCAGGATTACCTTTACATATCAATTCATCTTCTTCTACAATCTCAGGTATATTCCAAAAATAATCCAACTCTTCTCCATTTTGCCATAATCTATAACCCCAAGCATCTTGATCAAAATCCATAAACTGAAAAGTAATAGCTTCATATTGTTTTGAAATTTCTCTACTTAAATCATCTCCTATCAATGAATTTAGTGGTAATAGAATTGAACTCCAATCAAATCCAGCTGAACTTATATATGAAAGTTTAATATCCCTAATGCCATCAATTGTTGAGTTTTGAGGATCTAATGTTTGAGAAGAGAGTTCTTTCATATTATAACTTAATTTTATTAATATATTTTTAAGTAAGGATGAATTTTTTTTTGTCCAAGCTTTCTTCCAGATTATTTGCGTTTCCATTCCACCCAAATAATTCACCTCTTTATATAATAATATTAATTAATAAGTTCGTTTAAAAATTTATTTATTTTAGAGTAGGGTTATTTCAAATTCATTTTTTTAATAACTTTTGATAGTAAATAGTATCTAACCATCTATTAAATTTAAATCCAACTTCTTTAAAGAATCCGCATTTTTGATATCCACATTTTTCAAATAATTTATTGCTAGCAATATTTTCAGTACATATTCCTACTATTATAGCGTGCATTTTTCTTCCTTTAGCTATATGTTCTAAAAACTCTACTGCTTTTATCCCAACTCCCTTCTTATGGAATTCTTTTTTTAAATAAATACTAATTTCATATGTATGATCATATCCTTCTTTATGTTTGTTATAAGGTTTTAGTAGACAAAAACCAATATTTTTATTTTTTAAGTCAATAATATAAGCACTAACAAGATTATTATCCAACATAAAATATTCTTCCACTTCCTTTTTAGATAAAGGTTTAATATGGTATGTTGATGTAGAATTGGATATATAAATATTATACACCTCTGAAATAAATTCTAAATTCTTTTTTTCTACAGGTTTAAACGAAATATTTTCAAACATATTTATTTCCTTTTTTAAAATATAATAATAAAATATAATTAAGCGGACAACTATATGTTATATATTATTGTAATATAAAGATGAATTGAACTATAGATATTTATAAAAACAAATTTCTTGTTGTTATTCATACTTAAAATAAATATTATTTAATTGTGAAATAACCATAAATTATCACTATTATTTTGATTTTCTAAAAAAATATATATAAAATATATATTCTATATAAATTAACTTTAAATATAGATAAGTTTAAATATATCTTAATATCAAAATTGTTTAAAAAAACTACATCTAAAATCTTATTTTCAGATTTGTGGGAAATTTTTCCCCCATTCATAGATTTTGGATCAATTTAATGTATATTTTATAACAATAAAGAATAAAAAAGAAGATTTTTATTTTCTTAATAATTCTAGCTCGAAGATACATGAGAGATCTTGGGTTTGATAGACAAAAATAAACGGGATTCCTATAGGAATACCAAATCATAGTAGAAAAAGTAAGTTTTTCTTATTTTTCTATCAGTTAAAATCTAAAAAAAATATATAGATGAAAAATAGAATATATAAAAGAGTAAAAAAAATATGTCGTTAAATTATAGAAACCGACTCCGAGATAAAAAAGGTGATACAACTGAATTTAAAGAAGATAATTGCTGTAGCAAACCAAACATTGAAAATAGAAATGGTGATTCAGTATGTATAAATTGTGGGATGGTTTTAGGCAGAGATATTGTTGGTAATGAAAGAAGAGCATACACTGCTGAAGAAGTCGAAAAAAGAAGAAGAACCGAACCAAGATGGCGTGGATTTGGTCCAAGAACAATTCTTCCAAATGATAAAGTTGATTCAAAAGGGAATAGAATGGGTGCTAAAGAGAAGACTTTATTTTCAAGATTATCAAAAATTCAGCAATCATTAGTCTCCAGCATTGAAAGAAATTTTTGGGAAGCTAAACCAAAATTAAAAATGCTTGTTTCGAAATTAAATATTCCAGAATATATCGAAGAAACTGCTTGGAGAATCTATTCTGAAGTTGCCAAAAGAAAATTAACAATGGGTAGATCAATTGATGGTTTTATAGGTGCTTGTTTGTATGCTGCAATTCGAGTACATGAATTTCCTCGATTACTTGAAGAAGTAAGTGACAGTTCTATGACATCAAGACATACAATTATTCGATCTTTAGGAATGATTGTAAAGGAAATATTACCTGATTTGAATTTAAAATATCGTCCAATTACTGCAGAACAATTAATCTTCAGATTTGGGAATGATTTAAATTTACCATTAGAAACTCAGAAGGAAGCTTTAAACCTATTAAAAATATCAAGTAAGGGAGGACTTAACAGAATTGGAAAAGATCCAAAAGGATTTGCTGCATCTGTATTATATATGGCCTCAAAAAATTCCAACTGCCGAAAAACTCAACAAGAAATAAGCGAGATCGCTGGAATAACGGAAGTGACACTAAGGAGTCGAGTAAAAGATATAAGCAAAAATTTATAGAATTTTTTTAAAAATCTAAATTTATAAAAATTTTTCTAAATAAAACTAAAATTGAAATATTTACATATTTCATGTTTTCATTTTTCTATTATTATTTAAAATATATTTAATCATTTTTAAATCTGCTACAAGTATCATTTAGTTTAGGGATTAATTTATCTCTTGTTTTCCAAACTATCCAACTATTTCCAAGTTTTTCAAAATGATATCCGTTATATTCCATTTGTTTTATTTGCTCAAGTATTTTTTTAACATAAGTCCATGATAATTCTGTTTTTTTAACTACTTCAGCAATATCTATTGGAGTATTTTTTTTTAATTTTTGACTGAGAAAATTAATAACTTTTTCAAAACCTGGAGTTGATTGAGTATTTTTATTAGCTATGAAATATCACTTCTCTAAATCTGAACTTAAAAATAATAAAGAATAGGTTATATTTAAATTAAGATCTTGAAAAATAAGGATTTTAGAGAAATAAATCTATAAATTCTATTTTTAAAATTAAAGAACAGATATTATTGCCCATGAGATTAACATTGTTGCCATACCAAGAAAGATAGATATAGGAAGTCCCGGTAATATTTTATTTCTTTTTAATCCTTGTATAGTTATACCCGTGCCAAGTATTATAGCAAGAGCTGTTAAAAGAACAATAAGTGGATTTTCTGTTAATACTAATGCACTTGATGTCAACATACTATAAAAGGCAAAATCACCAATTCCAATTTCTAATTTTGAGGTATCATATTCTGCTTCACCTGTTTTAATCTGTTCCTCAACATTTTGATTTTTACTCTCAGATACAATATCTATCATTTGTTTTATAGGCCCTTTTTTATAAAGAACAGCAAATAAATCCCATAGAGAAATACCTATTAATATAGCCATGGTTGTCCAGAGCGGCATTGATACACCTAACATAGATCCTGTTAATAAACTCACATATAATATTGTAAAATTCTTTATGAAAATAGACTGGGTAGTAAAATACTTATGTATAAGAATTATACTTAGTAAACCAGCTAAACCAATCAAAATATAATAAATAATATAACCAATCAAAATATAGTTAATATTTATGGGAATGAGATTAATGATTATAGCTATATTCATCCAAGTTAACATAAAACATATTAATCCCATACTGATACCAAATACATATTTCAAAACACTAATTCCTTTTTTTTTTACAAAATAGATTATAAGAAATGCAGATCCAACAGCTATTCCTGTGAAAATAATTCCATTTATTAGTCCTGCAATTGCACCATAATCTTGCTCAGAAACATAACCCCCTGTATCAATATATGATCCTTCTAAGACTGCTAAATATGAGAGTATTGCAGCAAAAAAAACAGTGATTATGATAGGAAGGGGATAATGACTTCTTTTTACTCTAAATGTGGGAAAAAAATGAGGAATAGCCTCTTTTTGAATACTTTTTTTTTCTGAAAAAGAATCATTCTCTTTTTCATAAATATCGTAATCTTCATTTTTATTTTCAAAATTATCAGACATAATTTAATTCGTATCTTTTACTATATTAGTTTCAATAATTTTTACAAATTTTAATAAATAGAACAATAAATTCAAGTATTAATATCAATACTTAAAAATACTTTTCCAGTTATATTTCATACAGAAAAATCTTTATTATGAGATTTTTATTATAAGAATAATTTTTTTAATAATAATTTAATTATTTCTTTTAAAAAGACTATTGAAATGACACGATACAGAAGATTTCAAAAAAAAATTCAAAGATTCCAAAAGAAAATTCAAAGATATCAAAATAAAATCTCAAAAAGTCGAATAAAACTTAAAAAAAAATTAAATAAGCTCAAGTATTTTGTTTTTAGAATTGGTATTTCAACAAAAGAAGAATTTGAATTATCAGAACCAACAAAAGTAAAAATCACTTTTCCTTGTCAGTTAGGTATTCTTTTTATTGGAAAATTTAGTGCTAATTTATTTAAAAAGATACAAATGCAATATGAACTAAAATTTGATTCTTTTTTTTTTAATATTTATAATTTGGGTAAATTTAAATTTCCAAAAGAGATTTATACAAGAGGAATAAAAAAAGAAGCAATTGAAAAAAGATACGTTTCAGAAATCTTTGAATTACATCCCACAAATAAGATCTATCAATTATTAATAAATCTTAGAAAACAAAATAATTTAGATATGATCATAGCAATAACAGATCTTCCGCTTTATTCTAGTAGTGATAAGAATATCATCTTTCTTTTTGGAGAAGCTCATATTGGTCATAAATGCTGTGTTGTATCTTCACTTAAATTAAAAGAAGAATATTATAATAAAACTAAAAATACTGAACTCTTAGAAATTAGATTAATGAAAGAAACGACACATGAGCTTGGACATCTTATTTTAGGTCCAGAGCATTGTCAAAATGACTCTTGTGTTATGACATTTTCAAGTGAAATTGAAGGAATTGATAAAAAATCTATTAGATTTTGTGATAATTGTTATAAAAAATTAATTAATTTTAGAGAACATTTTAATTTTTAATTTATCATGATTACTCAAGAAAACACTTCCCTTTAGGGAATTGATGAATTGAGTTTGAAGAAAAGTCAATAATCTATTAGACTCTCTCCTTTTTTAAGTAATTCTATGCTAATGTAGTAGTAAGGAAGTTGACTATAATAAAAAAATCAACTTCTTATCACATGAACCCTCCGTGAACGAGGAATCATTCCAATTACGATGGAATGGTTTTCTACGAAAAACAGACCAACCCGTAGTAGAAGCGATTGTGTACTCGTAGGAAGCCACAACCTTTAGGTGGTGTGTAGTTCACTTAAAGATTCTAGAAATGAACATTAGGAAATTGTTGGGTGAACTCCTTTACTAATTCAACTCTCCTTTTTCGTTCTTTTCTGTAATATCTTAATGGAAAGAGAGATTCCCGTGTAAATTTATAGATTTCTATCCAATTTTTTGCTACTTCCCCAATTCTATATGTTTTAGCTACTTTTTTAGCATTTTTTCCAAATTGTTCTCTTAAATCATCATCTTTTAGTAATTTAACGACGTAATCTTCAAATTCTCCTAAATTATTTGCAAGATAACCTGTTTCTCCATGTTTAATAACGTTAGATATACCACTTGCATTAGCACCAACATTTGGAGTTCCTTGAGCCATAGCTTCTAAAAGAACCAATCCTTCTGCTTCAACCCAAGACCATAAACAACTTAAATCTGCTGTATTATATAATTTTAATAAATCTTCAAAAGGAACTCTACCAGCAAAAGAAACAAACTCATTATATTCTTTTTTATGAACTATTTTTTCAACTGCTTTTGTTGAGGGGCCTTCACTTCCAACAAGTAAAAGGTGAGCATCAGGGACTTTTTTATGAATATTTCTAAAAGCTTTCATAATTCTTACGGGATGTTTTTCAGGAGATAATCTTGAAACATATAATAGCACTTTTTTATCAACTAAATCATATTTTTCTCGAATTCCATTTTCTTTTACATCCTTAAAATAAAATTCTCTTATACCATTCGTAAGAGCGATAATTGGTTCTTTAAATTTATGATTTAGAAGCAATTCTTTTTTAGTTTTAGTTGGGGTATGACATAAATCATACTTATCTAAGATAAAACGTTCATACCTCCAAATTAAATCATTTCTTACTAATAATTTTCCAATAATAGGAACATATTGAGAAGTATAAAAATTCATAGGACTATGATGTGATCCTACCATGGGACATCCTAAATTTTTTGCCCAGTTTATTCCTAAAACTCCGATTGAAGCATGAGTTTGTATATGTGCAATATCTAAGCTATCAGCATCACATTTGAAAATTTTTTGTATTGGAACACTTAGGACTAAACCCGTTTTTTTTGCAACCCTTGCACCCCCTAAATCATGGAAATGCAAATTCTTTGGTTTTTCATATCCATTCATGATACGTGGAGCAAAAACATGCACATTATGTCCTAATTCAGCAAGAGCTTCACTTAAGAATCTTGTTGCATGAGCTGATCCATTCATCTGACTGTACATGCATGTAAACATTCCAATATCGAGTTTATTCCTAACCATTATATGTTTCCAACATTAGATGAATTTATATCTATATTTCAACTAGACATTTGTTTGTTTAAATATATTATCTTTTTAATAAAATACTAGTTCAATTTTAATAATTATTTTATTAATTTTCTCTCTTTTTTTGTTTAGAAATTTTAATTGTTTGTTGCAAATAATTGATAGAAATTTTTTTTTTTTAGGATTTTATTAGTCTACATGTCAATATTATCTATAAAGTTCTATTTTTCTTATATTTTATGGAAATTTAGTTTTTTAAAAATCTGAATAATTGAATAAATCATAAATTTTTTTTTTAAAGAAGGATTTTTATTAATATGGACTCAAAAGAAGAAAGAGCATTAATAAAAAATATTATAACAAAAAGAAGATTACCATACTCTCTGGAGATTAAAGAAATGCAGGGTAATAAAATAAGAGTTATAAATAATTTTAACTCTGAAATTGTATATATAAAAAAAGATGACCAATATTTTCTTGAAGAAGAATTAAAATAGATTATATCTTCTAAAACTTTTTTTATCCATTTGGATTAATCTAATTGATTAATAAGTATAATATTTTTATTTTAGTTCAGATAAGATTTTTAATTTTGATTTTCTATTTAAATATAAAGAAGAAAGAAAAATTGATGATGTAAAATTCGCCGACGAAGAACAAAATCAGATAGAATAGAAAATAAAATTACTGAAAAATTTCGAGCGGTAATAGATTTAAATACTTCTTTATCAATGTATAATAAAAAAAAACATTCTTATTGTATTATTCGTAAAGATTTAGCTAAAAATTATGAAATTGAAGTAGATGCTTCAGAGGCACCTATATTAAATAAAGTTCTAACTGAACCAGAACCCTATGAATCTTCAATGGCTGATATTAAAATATTAGAAGAAGAAGTATTTCCTATTAATGAAGCAATTAAAAGAGTTTTTGGTGAGGAAAAAGACCTTATTTTAAATTCAATTAAATTGTCAATAGGAGGGAGTAATACGGATTATGTATCTATTGAAGAAAATGATTTAATTAAATTTGATGTTAAACCTACTCTTTCTGGTTTAATGTGTTTTATCGAAGAAAATAATGAAAGTATCTTGGGGTTCCTCGATTGTGATTATATAAGTGAAGAAGGTAATGTTATATATCTAAGTTGTGGTAAGAAAAACGTATCTGAGAATATTTTCTCAATTAAATTAAAGATTCTCGCTTCTATGCAACAAAGAGGCTTTTTCCTTCAACAAGAACATAAATATTATGGACTTCAACTCTACATCATAATTGAATCTAAAATACCAAATGATGATAAAATGTTAGAATTTCTGAAAGAATTAGAAATTGATTGGGAATTAATTTTTTTCAGAAGAAGACTAGCAATTCATGATTGGACAGAAATAGAATGTGAAAAAAATTCAGAAAACCTTAAAAGTTATTTAAGAACAAAATTTGAAAGTCTAAATTATTTTGATGTAAATAACATCGCTCGTTTGATTATTAAAAACGATTTAACGTTTATAGTTGCTGATAAAATGGCTTCTTTATTACATAAAATGAAAACAGAACGTTCTTTTAAACTTCATGAAAATCGATTTCAAAAGCGATCAGTGCAAAATAATGGAAATGAGTTTTCTGGTGATGAATATTCAATAACACTTAAAAAAGCTGAAATTGTTGCTGCTGCTAGACTTTCTTGTGCTTATTTAGGTATCCAAAGGGAAATACAATTTGATGAAGATATATCCCATGCAGAAATCTTAAAATATCAAGAAGAATTGACAAATATATAAATAACATAGATTATTATTTGTTTAAACTTTTTTTAGAATTGATTTTTGATATAACAATTAATTAAGAAATTGAAACATAATAGAAAATTAGATTTTTTTTTCTATTAGAAGATTTATATTAATCCATAAGATTTTTTCAAGATTTCGAAATTTTGCTTTCCTGAAGATATAGTTTTACCTGTCTTTAAGTTTGTTACAGTATAAATTGCTGGAGCAAATAATCCTGAATCAATATCATAAAAATTGTAATCAACCTCTTTAAAGAGAGTTAAGAATGGTTTTCCATAATTAGAAGATGTGTTTGCGGGAGCTTTTTTTACAAGTCCAAAAATTTCATCTTCTTTTTCTTCCTCAATATTTATATTATAATATGTCATCCCTCCAGCAATTATGGAATCATTTGTTCTACCCATAGCTTCAATATCATTCTTTGCAATAGGGGCGATAGTTGTTGTACCAAATCCATTTTCTATAATTTCAATTGGAAAATCAATCTGATGTAATTTATGTATTCCTGTTTCAACAATTCTAGCAGCAACTTGGATAGAACCGGTTAAGCAAGCTGTTGGAGCACATAGAGCATATGTTTCATTTACCTCAACATTACAACTATCTGCAATAATTTGCATTACTTCATCATTAGGTAATTTTTCTGTTTCAAAAACAATGACAGCACAATTTGAATTATCATCATATATTATATCTTTAAATAACTTTTTCTCAACTTTACTTTTTACTCTCGCAGGACCTGATCCTAAAGAGTCAAAAATCTTCTTTTTCTTTAAGATACCCTCATTTTCTATTTCCTTCTTCAATTTAACATTCCAACCAGCTAATTGAGATGCCATACAAGCAATAATCGGATATGAAGTATACACATTTACAACAGGGAAAAGATATTGATCAATTTTATAGTTTGAAAAATTTATATTTCCTAAACCACCCATACAAATTTCAGCTACCAATTTTCCACCCTCCCAAGTAGCATATTTCATGTTTAGGATTGTTGCTCCATTATTCAATACTTGCACTTTTGCTCTGTATATTTCTTTATTTTTAATAATCTCTTGAGTAATGTTTTTAGCTAAATCATTTATATTAATATTTAAAATATTTATTCACCTCTGTATTATAGATAATAATCATTTAGATTTATTTTTATAAGAGTTATTATAGTTTTTTGAATAATAAATAGTATAGGGATTACAAATATAAAAACTTCAAAAAAAATGAAAAAAAAATCTAATAATTTTGAAGAATTAATATCAGATTTAAATCTTGTCAAACAATATTTTTATGAAAATATAAATAAATTAGAAACTCCAGTAAAAGTATATACCCACCTTGACTCGGATGGAATAGCTTCTGGAGCAATTCTTGGTAAAGCATTATTTAGAGACAATATACCATTTCAAATTACAGTATTAAAGCAATTAGAATTAGAAGAAATAGATAAATTAAGTAAAGAAAATGATCAATCTAATTGTTTTTTTTTATTTTCTGATTTTGGAAGTGGTCAATATCTTGATCTTCAAAATAAATTAAATAATCCTTTCATAATTCTAGATCACCATTTACCCCAAGGAATTGGAAATAAGGAAGAAAAGAATTTAATTAAAGATATTTATGAAAAAACACATCAGTGGCATATAAATCCTTATTTTTATGGAGTTGATGGAAGTCTAGAGATATCTGGAGCAGGAATAAGTTATTTTTTTACCAAAAGTTTGAATGAAGGAAATATAGATCTTTCTATAATTGCTCTAATTGGTGCTATAGGAGATATTCAAAATCAAGGGCAAAATAAATCATTTATTGGATTAAATTCATTAATATTAAAAGATGCAAAAAATAGCAATTTAATAGAAATTGTGAATGATATAAATTTATCACCTATTAAACCATTAAATGAAGCTTTAGCTTATTCATCTGAGATACATTTACCTGGATTAAGTGGAGATCCTAATAAAAGTCTAAAATTCCTTAAAAATTTAGGAATATTAATTGAAAATTCTAATGGTATAACTAAATCATTGATGGATCTTAACCAAGAAGAAAAACAAAAATTGACTTCTGCATTAATTGAATATGGTTCAATCAAGTCGAATATCAATCCAAATGATATGATTAAAAAATTAATTATTAATAGATATCTATTAAAAAATGAAGTTATTGGTTCAGATCTTTATGAAATAAATGAATTTTCTAATTTATTAAATGCTTGTGGAAGAACTAATAATGCTTCTATTGGAATTGCGATTGCTATGGGAGATAGAAAAAATTCTTATACGCAAGCTCAAAAAAATCTTGAAGATTACAAAAAAATGTTAGTTAATGCTTTATCTTGGATAAAAGATGGAAATATCATAAAAGAAAAAGAATATATCCAATATTTTTATGGTGAGGATATGATACCAGAGAATATAGTAGGTACAGTATGTTCTATGCTAATTTTTGATGAAAGTGGGACTATTAAAAAAAATAAACCAATTCTTGGATATGCTAAAAGAAATGATAGTGATGAATATAAAATATCAGCTAGAGCTCATAAATCAATTGTAAAAAAAGGAGTGAACTTATCTAAGGTAATTAGAGAAGCTTTAGTTCGCTCTAATCTTAAATCATTAGGAGGAGGACATCCTCCAGCTGCAGGAACAAAAGTTCCAATTTGTAAAATTGAGGAATTTCTTGAAAATTGTGATCAAACTATTAAAAAACAATTGAATCAGAAAAATTAGATTTTATATACTTCTCCTATTTCAGGAGCTACTGAATGGTAATCATTACTATTTAATTTACTAGCTAAATGGGTTGTGGCTTCATTATCACCATGTACACAAAATATCTGTTTTGAATGATTATTAAAATGTAAATTATCAATATAACTGTGTAATCCGATTCCATCAGCATGACTCGAAAAATCATAATGATTAATTTTGCACTGAGCTTCTATGTTTAGATCATAATCAGTATTACGTTTCTCATCAGATTCTTGAAATTTAAATACTCTATTATCCAAAAGATTTCTTCCAGGAGTACCCTCTACCTGATAGCCTACCATGAAAATTGCAGATTGAGGATTAATTAAAATATCTTTTATGTATTTTAAAGCAGCTCCTCCCTTTAGCATACCGGAAGGAGATACTATCACATTATTAGATTTTTGAGAGATTTGAGTTTGTTTCTCTTGACCAACAAATTTAGCTTTTTTTAATGCTTTCCTATAATAATTTTTATTTTTTAAAGAATTTGGATAATTATAATAAATTTTTGTAATTAATTTAGCTAATCCATCAAGAAATAATTTTCCTCTATACTCATATTTGTCTAATATCATAATGGCTTCTTGAGAACGAGCGACTCCAAACGCGGGTACTAAAACATTACCACCATTCTGAGTAATCTCTATAACATCTTCAACAAATTGTCTCTCTAGTTGTTCTCTTGGAGGATGGTCTTTTAAGGAATAAGTAGATTCGATAATCAAGGCATCAATCTCAGGAATTATAGAAGGGTTTGCTGAATTAACAAGATTTGTATTATTATTATTAAAATCACCAGAATATAATATCTTTTTTCCATCTACTTCAACCACAATTGACACACTCCCTGGGATATGTCCCGCATCATAAAACGTTATATAGAAATCATGAGCGATTTTGCGCCTAATTGATTTTTTTAGAAAATAAGAATTATTAACTACCTGGACTACTTCTTTTAAACTAAATGGATATGGATATTTAGAAATTTTTAGCATATCGATTATTAATCTCTCAATAATTTCAAGTGTGACGCCATTTGTATAAAGAGGTAAATTTTTTTTTTTATTATACAAAAAAGGTAATGCTCCCGAATGATCTATGTGGCAGTGGGTCAATGCAACAGCTTTAAGTTTTCTTAAACTTGCTTCATAGGGTAATCTATCTTCATCACTGAATCTGATTCCATAATCAAGTAGACATTTATCCCCATTTTTTGATTCTACAAGAATCGCAGAACGACCAACCTCTCTACAACCTCCTAAAAATGTAATTTTGGCCATGTAAATAATCCTAATAATATATTGATTAGATAATACTAAGTTAAAAAATATTTCAAATGAAATAACCTTTTTGATAATAATTGTTAAATTATATTTTATTCAAAATTATAAATTAGAAGTATGAAAAAAATAATCTTTGAAATGAATTTAACCATCTTTGAATAAAACATAAAATAGGAAAAAACTTTTTAATTCTTCAAAATAAAAAAGACATAATTTAAAAAAACAAAATTAAAAAGAATAAAAATGAGACTTAGGAGTAATGAAGATAAGGCAAGTATTGGAATTATTGGGGGCACTGGTTCTGATTTAGAATTAGAGAATGTTAAAGAGGTTAAACTATATACTCCTTTTGGTAATCCTTCAGATGCGATTAAAATAGGATTATTTAAAGAAAAAAAAATAGCTTTTTTACCTCGTCATGGTTCTGGACACACTATTCCACCACATATGTTAAATTTTCGAGCAAATATCTGGGCTTTAAATGAATTAGGTGTAAAATATATTATTTCACCTTCTGCTGTAGGATCATTAAAAAAAGAACATGATAAAGGAAAATTCATTTTAGTCAATCAGTATATAGATAGAACAAAAAAAAGACTTGATACCTTTTATGAAGGAGGTCAAGTTTGCCATATAGGGCAAGCAGATCCTTACTGCTCATATTTAAATGATTTAATGTATGAAGCAGGAAAAAGTATGGAATTAAATATACAGAATGGTGGTACATATCTTTGCATAGAAGGTCCTAGATTCTCTACTAGAGCAGAATCAATTATATTTCGTCAATGGGGTGGCGATATCATCGGTATGACTACCTATCCAGAAGTAGTCCTTGCTGCGGAGAAAGAAATATGTTATTGTTGTATTGCCACTATCACTGATTTAGATGTATGGGCTGGTGAATGTGAAAAATGTGGTATTGTAGAATCAGGAAAAAACTGCACTATGTGTGGTGGAAAAATTAAAAAATTAACTGTGGATATTCAAGAAATTTTAGAAACTATGGCAAAAAATACAGAAAATCTCAAAAAATTATTAGAATTAACAATTCCAAGAATTAATTTAGATCGTGATTGTAGTTGTCACCATTCTTTAACAGGTGCAATTATTTAATTTTATTTTTGCTAAACACATTTTTTTTTAATTCTTTTTAAAAAATAAAAAAAAGAGAAATAATTATTCCTCTACAGGAATCTCTAATAGAGATAATAACTCATATCCTTCTAATTTATCACGTCCATGAAGAGATCCAATCAGTTCAATAACAAAGGCAATTCCTTCTACAATACCTCCTGCTTTCTCGATAAGATTAACTGCTGCTTTAGCTGTTCCTCCCGTCGCTAATAAATCATCAAATAATAAAACTTTATCTCCTTCTTCAATTGCATCCTTATGCATTTCAATTGTATCTGTCCCATATTCTAATTGATAAGATTCCTTATATATTTCAGCAGGTAATTTCCCCGGCTTTCTTATCAAGATAAATCCTGCCCCTAATAGATATGCTATAACTCCCCCCCAAATATAACCTCTTGCTTCAATTGCAGCAACTTTATTTATTCCCTTATCTTTATAGTGTTCTACAATTCTGTCACATGATTCTTTAAAAGGAGTGTGAACTTTTGCTAATGTGGTAATATCTTTAAATGATATACCTTCTTTAGGAAATCCTTCCACAGTTCGAATATATTCTAATAAGTCTACCATATATATCCATCTAATTATGTATAATTATAAATAATTTTATGATATTTTTGATTAATAATCCGGATTATTTAATTATTATTTATTTCTGAATTACAAAGATGAGCAAATTTTGATTATAATGATTTATTTTATTTCAATAAATTTTAATAAAAATTCCTTTCAAAAAAAAAAAATATTTTTATTATCCATTTTTTTTTATGTAATTGTTTTAAAAATAACAATTACAAAATATTAAATAAGGAGTAACTTATTTATTTTATAAAAAAGGGAATTCTTAATAATCAATAGGAAACAATTCGGTGAAAATTTGATTTGAAAGTCTTATTATTTGGGCCTCAAAATGCTGGGAAAACAAGCTTAATGAAAACAACATGTTCAGGCTATAATTTCATGAAGGTTATAAACCTTAAACCCACAAAAGGTATATCTAGAGAAAATTTTATCTTTCGAGGAATAATGGAACTGAATGTATGGGATGCAGGAGGACAGAAGATATATTTAGAGAGATATTTTTCTGATAATCAGAAAGAATTTGTTTTTTCTGAAGTAACTGCTGGTATTTTTATGGTAGATTCTACAATAAAAGAACAAGAAGTCCGTGATATCTTTGATAAATTCTTATCGAATATCTTTGAATATAGTCCAAATTTGGATAAAATATATGTGTTATTAAATAAAATTGATTTAGAAGAATCAAAAGAAGATGACGTCTTTGAATTATTATCTAAAGGATTAGATAAAGATTCACGAGAAAAAATAGTTTTTACTCCCGTTTCTGTTAAAGAAGGTAGTGCTCAACATCGCTTAATAGAAATATTAGATTATGAAATTCAGAAATCAACATTATCACTTCAACGATTGGGAAGAATAAGAAATCTTTTGGATCAATTTAAATTAAATACTTTATCGGAATATCTTCTATTCAATGTACCAGATGGTCTTATAATTGCATCTACTTTGGGTAAATTTGAATCAAAACCATTAGAATTCATGAAATTTGAGATTGGAACATTAGATTCTAATATGTACCAAATATATAAAAAAATTATGAAACTTATGAATATGCCAAATGTTTCACCTTTAGGTCTTTCAGCTATAATCTATGAGAGTGAGCATTCTTACCTTTTAGTTAAAGAAGTTGAAAATAAAGCTGTTTTAATGGCTGTGACAAGAAATAAAAAACAAGATGTCTTCTTAAGTGTTATACAAACTTTAAATGGAGAGAAGTTTAAAAATTTAGAATCTTTTTTCCACGAAGATTTTCCATAATAGACTAAAAATCAAATCTAATGAATTTTATATTTTATTGAGCTAAATTAATAAAAAAAGACACAAATATAAAAAATATATTTTTAATAATAAAATATTGATTAGATAATTCTTATTATTGTTCTTTTTCGTATAAACTCCTTTTAATTAAAAGTTCTTGACTTGACTTATGAGGTGTACGCATTACTTTATCATTAGATTTTTCTATTTCTCTAGCAGTTTGACATAAATCAGCTGCAGTTTTCATCATTTCATGTGCTGCTGCTAGTAAAGGCATATACTCATCTTTTTCATTTAAAACAAAACAAGCTTTTCCAGTAAGTTTAGATACTTGGGTAGCTAATTCAAATGCGGCTATAGCTTTTGCTTGTGCATATGGATTTGAAAAATGAGCAGCATCACTAGCTTTTTTAGAATTAATTTCAATTTGTGGCAATTCAGGTTTCTTACCTTCCAGGAATTCTATAATTACTCTATTTAATTCATTTACAACAATATTAAATACTCCTGTTATTGAGAGAACTTTTAATAAATTAGCATTAAATAAACTCATTTCAATAGGATCTAGAAACGGTCTACGGGCTCCAATCATACTATCACATTCAACAATGATATAACCCAAATTTTTTTCTTTAAATTCATCAATAGCTTTTTTAGCTGGAGAATCAGAGATTATTATCGTAGGAATATCTCCAATTAATTCTCTAGCCATTTTTGGACCCATTAATGCTGCATTTGGTGAAGCCATAAGGATTAAATCTGGATTAAACTCAATTAATTTCTTAATTGTTTCTATACATTGTTCTGGGGGATGCATTTTTGGTCCAGAAGTAACTTCTCTGAAAGTTACACGCTTGCTTTCAGCTCTTTCATCAATTAAAAAAGGTAAAAGTAATGATGTGCCAATGGTACCATTTTTTAAGATACCAATCTTTAGAACTTTTTCCTCACTCATGTTGTATCAATTTTATATTTACATGAAATTTTAAAATTAAATTCATTAATTTTATAAAATTTTTAAGGTTTTATATGAAACATATCTAATAATTATTAAAAATGATTTAAATAAAATTAGGTTAATTTTCCAAATGAATGATAAATTAAAAATTAACCTCTTTTTACTTTAC
>CAZGJX010000041.1:0-33275 GCA_964525635.1 uncultured archaeon | reverse complement strand
TATCTCCGGACCGTTCGCCGGAGTGTGATTTCAATCGTCAGAAGGTTGGGACAATAGGGAGAACGTTGAACCATTCAAGCACGTCTGAACTTACCAGACAAGGCATTTGGCTACCTTAAGAGAGTTATAGTTACTCCCGGCGTTTAGCAGGACTTACTCGGGTTGTAACCCGGATTTATCAAACTGCCACTGGCCAGGTTTCAGCCTCTGTAAACAAGCTTTCGCTCTATCAGAGACCTATGTTTTTATTAAACAGTCGTCCCCCCCTAGTTACTGCGACTTGAGAGCCCCCATACACTGTAAGGCGTATAGAAGTTCGCAAGCAAGCCTTTTCCCAAAGTTACGGCTCTAATTTGTCGATTTCCCTAACCTCCTTTACACGAAAACGCCTAAGGCTACTCACCTAGGGGCACCTGTGTTGGTTCTGGGTACGAACACGGCATTTCTTGTTAGTGCCTTTTTATTAGATCCTGGGCTCGGCGGAACCTTCCACATTTGGATGGCTATTCATGATTTTAGCTGGGTCTAAGATTTACTCTATTCACCAGCTTTATACATTTAAATAGGGAAATATTCGACAACCCTATTCCACCTACCCTGAACCGTCAGCACTGAACCATGCGTCACCACAATCGTAGTGCCGTGGTACAGGAATATAAACCTGTTTCCCTTTCGCGCACTCCAGTTAAGGATGCACTTAGGATCGACTAACTCTTCGCTGACGACGCATTGCGAAGAAACCCTTGCCCTTTCGGCGGATGGGATTCTAACCCATCTTTGCTTTTACTCTCGCCAGGATCTGCACTCCAGGCCGGTCCACAGGAACTTACGCACCTGCTTCTGCCCGACCCGGACGCCTCCCTACCGGATCACGGAGTTCTTCTCCCCGTGCCCTTGGGTCTCGGTGGCAGATTTGAGCCCCGTCCATTTTCGGGGCCATATTTCTCGGCAAATGAGTTGTTACACACTCGTTAGGGAATAGCTACTTCTATACCTATCCTTTTGCTGTTTTAGAAATATGACGCCCTTTAGTTTAACACTTAACCTGCACTTTGGGACCTTAACCCAAGTCTAGGTTGTTCCCTTCTCGGCGATGGACTTTACGCCCACCAACCCGTTTCCCAGAGTCTAAAGCGCCAGCAATTTCGGAGTTTAAGAGCGAAGCGAGAGATCTCTCCCCCGTACTTCGCAATTAGTGCTCTACACCACTGGCAACCTCGTCTGAGACTTGGCTGACACCAACTTCGGGAGGAACCAGCTATCACCGATCTAGATTAGCCTTTTGCTCCTATTCCCAGTTCATCCAAGCGAATTGCACGTCAGCACTGGTGCAGACCTCCATCATCCTTTCGAATGACTTCATCTTAACCAGGAATAGATCGACCGGCTTCGGGTATTATAGCAGAGACTTTAGGCCCTTTAAGACCATTCTTCTGGTCTAATTCCTTAGAAGGATTCACTAAGCAGCTACAAATGGCAAAACCATTTTTCGATGAATAGATTATCCTAATGTGATAATTAGATTGCAAGAATATTGGTTTCCCTTTGCCTTCGTGGGTGAACCACTTAAGCTCGCCTCTACTATAAACTCCCTGGCCAATGATTCCAGACTGATGATGCAACCCTAGTCCTCTGCATTTTGAATTTCCGTCACCAGAATTCATTCACGCAGAATCTGTCCTTTCAGGCTGCATCCTTACTAAACTATTTGGTTTCAAGCGCTTTTCACGGCCCTTCCGGGTTTCTTTTCATCTTTCGCTCACGCTACTACTGCGCTATCGGTCTTGGGACATATTTAGATTTGCCAACGTGTATTTGGCATATTCGTACGAGAAAACCATCCCGCACTACTCTGGAACTCTTGAAGCAACCTCTCAATTTATAATTACGCGGCTATCACGCTCTTTGGCTTAACTTTCCAGGAATATTCATCTTCATTGAGTAGGTCGTACAAGGTCCTAACACCACATTTCCATCAGATTTCTCTGAGGATTCGGTTTGATCTGTTCCGCTTTCGCTCGCCGTTACTAACGGAATCACTCTTGTTTTCTTTTCCTCCTGATACTAAAATGTTTTACTTCTCAGGGTTCCCCTTCCCATATGGGAATCTTGTGGATTATTGGGCCACAAGTGGATGTCCAATTCAAGAATCTCGGGGTCTACGTCTACATGCGACTAACCCGAGCTTATCGTAGCTTGTTACGCTCTTCTTCGGTTCCCAAGCCTAGATATCCCCCAAATAGTGTAGGCGTATTGGTATCTAATAGGGGAAAGGTTCAGAGAGCTCACGCATAGGCATGTGTATGAGGTAAATAATTTCTTGACGATATGAAATTATAACTTGAAGACATACATATTACATTATTTAGGGAGTTGTTCCTATGAGCACAATTTCTCATGCTTGATATGGTTTTCTTAAACTAATCAAGGATTAGTATATTTTATGATTGCTTAAGCTTCCGTCTCATGTATCATCATATATATGATGTACTTCCTCGGAGCCATATCAATTATTGGAGATACGTCATCACACAGATGAGGTATATATACCTGCCAATAATTTTCGATGATCTTTTAGGGTTATAATACTAAAAAATATATCATCGACAAAATATTAGAATAAATCTTATATTAAAAATTTTTTGGTTTATTTAATATATTTTCTATTAAAACGGTAAGAGAGAGTATTTTATTAATATGATAATACCTTGATAAAGTTTAGAATTGATAATTGCTTTAACTAAATTTAACCATTTTTAAACATCATTCTATCATCAATTCTTTGTAATGTAATTAATGTAGTTTCAATTGCTTTTATTTCAGCACTGGTTCTAATATTTATGTGTTCTTTTAGTATCTCGAGAATTTCTTTTTCATTATATTTTTCATAATAAAGATCTTTAATTCTATCTAATGTTTCGTTGTTATATGAAATATACCTATTATTTAGAAATATAATTAACCTAATTTTACTTTTCTGATTTTTAAATTAAATTAACATTTTCTCTCTAACTTTTTCCAATGAAAGGTTTAAAATAGTATAATTATATTATCATTATAGTATTTCCTAATAATGCAATAAAAATATTTTAAGACATTTGGATGGAATAAAATCTAATATTAAAAAATTTATTAATAGTTTTAGAATAAATTTAAATATATCATACCTTTTACTTCACGGTAAATAATAAAATTATATTATTCATAATATTAGAAATATATGATAGAGAATGTATTAACAGGAACTTCAGGTTGGAGTTATGATGAATGGATTGGTCCATTTTATCCAAAAAATTTAAAAAAAAAAAATTTTCTCACATATTATTCAGAGATTTTTTACACTAATGAGATCAATAGCACATTCTACAAAATACCTTCAAAATGGATTGTTAAAAGTTGGGTTGATAGAACTCCAAATGATTTTTATTTTACAGCAAAACTTCCAAAATCTATCACTCATGATAGTAAATTAGATTTGGAAAAATGTCATGAGGATTTAGAACTATATTTAGAAGCAATGGAACCCTTAATATCCTCTCAAAAACTTACTGCTTTTTTGATTCAATTACCTCCTTCTTTTAATAGATCTGACCATTTCAAATCATTAAAGAATTTTATCAGAAATTGGCCTTCAGATTATAATAATGAAGGATATCATTTAGTAGTTGAATTCAGAAATAAATCATGGATGAATGAAGAAGTCTTTAATTATCTGAGGGATAATTCTTTGACTTATTGTGCTGTAATTGAACCGTTACTCCCTCCTAGGATGGATATCACAAATGAAGATCTCTTTTATATTAGATTTCATGGTTTTGGAGATAAAATATGGTTTAATTATTTGTTTAGTGATGATGAAATACACAATTATGCTAAAAAGCTTAAAGAAGTTATATCTTTGGTTAAATCCACTAATATTTACTTTAATAACCATTTTTCAGGTTATGCTGTTAAAAACTCTCTAATGATGATGAATAAATTAGATATTAAACCTAGAAATAATCCTGAGGATATTAATGCTCTTGAAATTAGAAATAAAAAGTTTGGTCGTTTATCGAAAGAACAAACAACCTTAGATAAATATTTTGAATAGAAATCAATATACAACAATCTATAATTAAAAAACTATGTGCAGATAATTGTATCAAAGAAAAATTAAAATTGGATTTATTGGAGCAGGATCAATAGGGAGTCTATTTGGTGGATCTTTAGCAAATTTAGAATCAAAAAAATATATAACTGAAGTTATTTTCTTTGGAAGAAAACAACATATAGAAATAATCAATAAGGAAGGTTTAGTAATATTTAAAGATTCAAAAAAAATAAAAATTAGAAATATCTTAGGGTTCACTAATCCGAAAGAATATTATAATAAATTCATTGAAAACGATATTAAAGATTTTAATTATATATTTTTAAGCTCTAAAGCTTATGATCTTGAAATTATTCTATCAAAATATTCAAAAATATTAGATCATACTAAATGGTTAGTAATATTGCAAAATGGAATAGGAAATGAAGAAATAGTAAAAAAATTTTTTCCTGAATTAAAGATTATCAGGGTGGTAACTTCTCATGGAGCACTTTTAACTAAACCTGGTGAAGTTAAACATACTGGTAAAGGATTTACGAAAATTGGTTTTCCTTTTAAGGAAAAAATATTATTGAAATCTGAAAAAGAACAATCCTTAATTGCTTTAAAGGTTTTAAAAGATTTGCTTGATCTTTCCCTCATTAAAACAGAAATTGTTAATGATATTCTAATAAATTGTTGGGAGAAAGTTTTTGTAAATATTGGAATTAATGCATTTGGTACCCTAAGTCGACTGAAAAATGGACAAATCTTAGAAATAAAAGGATTAAAAACTTTAATGAAAGAGGCAATAGAAGAAGCAATAAAGATTGCAAAATTAATAAATGTTAAAATCCCAGATAAAAATTATGTTGTTTTAAGTTATAATGTAGCAGTAAAAACCAAAACTAATATTAATTCTATGTTCCAAGATATATTAAAAGGTAAGAAAACAGAAATAGATTTTATTAATGGTAAGATTGTTGAATATGCAAAAGATTTAGGTGTTCAAGTTCCAGTAAATAAAACATTAACTTATTTGATTAAGGGTTTGGAAAAATCAGATTTTAATCTTCTCTAACTTCTTTAATCATATAATAAGCATTTTCGCCATCTCTATAATAATTTTTTTTAATTGAGTGGATTTTAAATTCGAACTTTTTATATAGATTGATTGCTGGATAATTTGATACTCTTACTTCTAGCACATATTCTGAAATGTTATCATTTTTTATAGCTGGCATACTTTTATCTAAAAGTGCTGTGGAAACTCCTTTTCTTCTATGTCCTTCGGAAACAGCAATTGATACCAAATGACCTTTACTAATTAATTTTAATCCGTTTAATGAAGGGGTTCTCTCAATTCTCCACATAATATATCCAACTATTTTTTGAGGATTCTTTCTTTTTGAGGCAATAAAAAATGACTCTGGATAATTTTCCAAAATACTTTTATAAAAAAAATAAGGATAATCTTCTGGTAATTCCCTTTCATTAACTTCAATTACACCTTCTAAATCCTCAACTGTACATTTTCTTATGATAAAATCTGAATTCATATCTGAAGCATTAAAAACATTTGTTTTAACTTCTTTTTCTGTACCCATAATGATAAATGATATTAATTGTGATATAATAGATGTATAATAATAAAAATTTTTAATCTTTTTTAAAAATATTATTTAGAAATAATCATTTAAGATTTATTTTTTAATTTAATTTTCTGTTTTTCAATATAATTAATTATTAAATCTAAAGTTTTCTTGATATTTTTTATATTATCAAAATTATTTACAATATTTCTTAGACTCTCAATATTCTCTCTCTTGAGTTCTTTAGCAATTTCTATCATTAATGGAATAGTTCTGATAATATTATCGACAATTGTAATATCAGCATTTAAAGCAGTCCGACTTATTGGATTTAAATCAATAGTTATTATTGTTTTTCCGATTTTTTTCAATATCTCTGTCCTATCTCCATCTTCTAAAGGAACCAATACGGTATCTGCATTGAGTATAGATTCCACATAACGTCTATTACTTTTTAATCCTTCTATTGCCACTATATCCTCATTTAGAACACCTCGAATATCAGAAGCCCCCTCCTTTTCCAATACGCTTTTTATAGCCTCAATACGCCCTTTTTTTTGATAAAATAAATTAATCTCAAGATGAGCTTTTATTATCTTTGAAAGTTTTACTATTTGTTTTGGAACGAGTGCTGCCACATTCCCATTAACGCTAATTATTGGATTTTTAGCTAATAATAATGTTGCAATTGCTGCTTTTATCGCTTCTTTTGCCACTTTATTTGTTTTTTCTCCTAGAATATAATCAAAACATTCCCCTCTACCATGAGCTATAAGCCCTGCTTCAGCAACGACTAAATTTTTCATTCCTTCAATAATTTGATGACGATATTTTAAACTCTGATATCTAGGATGGTCTTTAGGAATATTTTGATTAATAGTTTCATTTTCTGGCAATTTTTTCTCTTAATCTTTTCGACAATTTTTTCTATATTTATCTTAAATTAAGGAAAAACTAATAATCTTTGTTATATTAATTTTCTTGTAGATAATTATGGGCCAAGAAGCTATAAAGAAAGGTATTGATCTAAAACTATATAGAACAAAAAAATTAATTAATCACCTTAAGGAGAAAAAAGGATTTCATACTGAATTAATTTCACTTTATATCCCCCCAAATAAAAAAGTTTCTGATGTTACCAATTATTTAAAGAATGAAATTAGCGAAAGTCAAAATATAAAATCTAAATTAACACGAAAAAATGTCTTAGATGGTATCTCAACCTTGATAGGCCAATTAAAAAATATCAATGAATTACCTGAAAATGGCTTAATTATGTTTTCAGGTGCAATTCCTCAAAATAATACCCCTGGAACTGAAAGAAATGAATTATATATTGTAGATCCTCCTGAAATCGTTCCTACATTTAAATATCATTGTGCTAATGAATTTTTACTCTGGCCACTAGATGATATGTTGAAACCAAAAGCAACATATGGATTAATAACGATAGGGAGACAACGATCTGCTGTTGGATATGTTAAGGGAAATAAAGTTGAAGTTGTTAGAGAATTTACTTCAGGAGTACATAGTAAACATAGAGCTGGAGGACAATCTCAAAGAAGATATGAACGAGATATGGAAGAAAAGGAAAAAGGTTTTTATCGTAGAATCTCGGAAGAAATTAATCAAATTTTCATGCAAATTGAAGATTTAAAAGGAATATTTATTGGAGGACCTGGTTTTTCAAAAGAAAAATTTGTTAAGGATGAGACTCTCGATTATCGATTGAGAGATAAAATAATGGATACTGTAGATTTAGGATATGGAGGTGCAGAAGGAATAAGAGCTCTATTAGAACAGGTAAAAGATAAAATAGAAGATATTAAATATATTCAAGAAAAGCAGATAATGCAAAAATTTATGAAAGAAATAACAAATGATTCAGAATTGGCGATATATGGTATTGAACATATTCAAAAAGCATTAGATTATGGTGCTGTAGATACTTTGATTATGTCGGAAAAATTAAATCTTTATCGTGTGAAGATTGAATGTTCAAACTGTGGGCATGATGATGCTAAAATTATAAAAGAGTCCGAATTGGATAAGATTGAATCTTTGTATCAAGAACAAAATTGTCCAAAATGTGCATCAAATACATATAAAATTGGTGAAAACAATTCAATTATTGAAGTGTTTGGAGAAATTGCTGAAAAAACAGGAGCTAATATTGAAATCATTTCTACTGAAACTGAGGAAGGAGAAACATTATTTAGCACATTTGGAGGAATTGTTGCGATTCTCCGGTATAAATTATCATTTTAAACATATATTTATATAAAAAAAAGAAATAACTTATCAATTGGTTTTTAAATATAGATTCATAATAAGAAAAAAGATTAGAATATATTTGGTTTTTTAAATGGAATTAAAGGAAGAATTATTAAATTTGAAATTTGTGATGTTTGGGGGAAAGGGTGGTGTCGGTAAAACTAGTTGTGCTTCAAGTGCTGCTATATGGGCTGCTGAAAAAGGAAGAAATACATTAATAATTAGTACAGATCCTGCACACTCTCTTGGAGATTGTCTTGGATTAGAACTTCCACCAGGTATACCTACTCCTATAGAAGGAATTCAAAATCTAACTGCTTTAGAAATTAATCCTAAAGCTAATATGTCTGAATTTGAAGGTTTGACAAAAATTAATCCAATGGATAATTTAGGCCTTCCTGCAATGGATGATAATGGTATAATGGGGGAGATCCAAGAACTTTCATCAATGAATCCTCCTGGAATTGATGAGGCTTTAGCATTCGCTAAAATCCTAGAATTTATTGAAACAGATCATGATTTTGATCTAATTATTTTTGATACAGCACCGACGGGCCATACTTTAAGATTTCTAGCTCTTCCTGAAACACTATCGGGGTGGATTGGAAAATTATTACGATTAAAACTTAAACTTGGTAATTTCTTAGGAGTGTTTAAAAATTTATTCAAAAAAGAAAAATCGGAAAAAGACAATTCTCTTGAACTCTTAGAACGGCTTAATGAATCAATAATTAATGCAAGGGATGATATTACAAATCCTAAAATAAATAGTTTTGTAATAGTAATGATACCCGAAGAGATGGCAATAGCAGAGACCGGGAGATTGTTAAATGAATTAATTAAATACAAAATTCCTGTATCAAATATGGTTGTAAATCAAATATTTCCTGAATCTGAAGAAATGTGTGATTTTTGTAATAGTAGACGTAGTATGCAGAATAAACATCTTGGCAGAATAAAAGATATTTTCGAAAATAGAATGAAGAAAAATATTATCCAAGTACCATTATTCAGAAATGAAATAAGGACATATTTAAAATTAAAAGAAATGTCTGAATTCTTAATAAAATAGAATCTAGTAAATGTCCTCTAATATGTTACAATAATTGCAATTTTGAGGATTATTTGTAGGATAATTACATTTTATGCAAAAATTTAGTTTTTTTTGTTTTTCTTCCTTATTAAAAACTTTTAATAGTTCTATAAATCCATTAAATAGATTAAATTCTATTTCAGGACTTTTTATTTTCAAATTTTCTATAAATTCTAATATTTTCTTTCTAAGAATGGGATATTGTTTTCTATATAAACAATGAACATTAATATATTTCAAATTCTTTAATTTAGCGTAGTATAGAATCTCATTTTGAGGAATCTTCATTAGAGGCATGACTTTTTTTATATAATAGTTATAAATCTTTTTATTATCATCTAAACCATATTGATCACCAATCAGATGAAATTTATTATTTAATATATTCATTAAAAATGTCTCTGATATATCTGTCAGGTTAGTTCCTAATACTAAAACCGTCCCTCCTAATTGCTTTGCCTCATCATTAAGTAATCTATTTCTTAAAATAGAATAATAATTACAGCGATATTTAAAATCATCCCTTGTTCTCTTTAACTCTATGATTTCATCAAGTGTTTTTCCAATTCGTGTTTTAAATGAGATTATTTTGTGTTCGATATTATACTTTTCACAAAATTCGCTAGCTATTTTTAAATTTCTTTGTGTATAACTTTGAATTCCCTCATCAATAGATAATGCAACTAATGATTTTGATTTATAAGTTTTTTTTTGGATTTGAATTAAATTGTATAATAGTGTTATAGAATCCTTTCCACCAGAGAGGGCAACTATAATCTTATCTTCTGGTTTCAGCATTTTATATTTAGAAATTGTTCTATAGATTATTCTTTCTATACTCATAATTAAACACTCTGAACATAAATATTGTCCAGAATGTTTTCTATAATACAGATTCCCATTCTTTTTACAAAAAGAACATTTATCTTTTTTATTTATTTTCTTAAACTCACTATTATTATTCATTATTCTTTTACTATAAAGAAATTCCAAATAAACTAAATCCAAATTGGGAAAAAAGAAATACGAAATTAATAATAAAAACCAATAGAGTTATGATACGAATCGTATTTAATATGATTTTTTTATTCTTCTTTTTTACATCATGTATATATTCATAATCTATTTCTATTAAAGCTCCTTCTTCTAAGTGAGAGTTATCAGTAAGTTTTAACCTAACAGTTGATGTAAATCCATCTCCTATTTTATCAAATAGCGTATAATTATTTTTCCCTAACATAATTTCATTCTTTATACTTGGTTGAGTTCCATCTTCAGTAATTATTTTAATTGAATTAATTTTCTCTACTCTATATTCAGATAATTCTATTTCTTTTTCTTCTCTTCTAAAATAAATTTTCTCCTTTTTTTCTCTTTTTTCTTTAAAATTCTCTCCAATTCCCCAATTAATTACTTCCTTTACCATTCTATCTCCATCAGTTATAAATAATGGTAGAAGATTAAATATTATTAATCCCATTGATAAAAGGTAAAACCATGATAATTGCTTTGTTATAAATTCTGGAAAGAAATTAGTAAGGAATTGACCAAGATCATTTTTATACATAAATGATGATTTACTTATAATTCCAATATATACTCCATCAAGTTTGAGATTTAGTGTATAATTTTCACCATCACTGGAAGTCAATTCAATAGTTTTCAAATTTATTTCAGTTAGTTTTTTTTCTAAAGTGTTTCCTTCTGTAAGATCAATTTTTATTCCTTCAATTTCAGTTATAATTATATTTACATATTTCTTTGAGGTATAATTATAGAATATTTTAAGTGCTGAATTATTGATATATTCAAATGCTATTCCAGTTTCATATTTAGGGCCTAATGTAATATTCTTTTCAGAAAAGGTACTACTATCCTCGTTATATACTTTTACATTGAGGACATCACCTACAGTACAATTGATTCCAGTTGTTTGATTTGATAATATAGTATCTAAAGTAGTGTCTTGAAATTCATCTAAGGTTATAAATTTAGATGTACCATCTTTTTTTATTCCATAAATAATATCATTATTTGTAAGATTTCCATAATTAAATCCTCCTTCCTCAGGTGTTAATACCCTCAATATCTTAGAGGATTTTGTATAACAAGGAGATATTAGATAAGGAGATATTGTAAGAAAGAGAAAAATTATACCTGTTGTGATTATATTAATATGAGCTCCTGCAGCACTAATCCTTAAACGTGTGGTCCTCGAAACTTTAGTAGAAAATAACTCTTTCTCATCAACTTCAACAAAAGCACCAAATCCAATAAGAAATAAAAATCCTAAACCAATAATTCCCGTTGATTTCACATCTACATTTTCTGCACTGGCAGCTATTCCATGAGATAATTCATGTGTGGTATATAAAAATATTAATGGTAGAATCCAATAGGCAAATTCCATATTAAAATCTGATACCCCTCCATTTTCAATAGGTGGATTTATAAGATTAAAAATAGATAAAAATAAATTGCTGAAGATTATCCAAAAGGAAAATATCATGAAACCAAAAGAAAGAAATATACCAATTGTCCAAAAAATCTTCCAAAATTTAGGTGCTTTTTTTCCAATATTTACAATATATTTGTTCAATTTTTTTGTTTTAAATAGTGCCATAACTGGGAAAAATAGATAGTATGATTTCTTTTTTTTTCTCAATAAAAAGATCAATATGCAAACAAAAATCCAAAAAAGAACTGAAGCAATAAACCAAGGACTTAATATAAAAGCTTCTAATATTTCCAAAAAAATCATTTGAACTTATATTTCGTAA
The DNA here is from genome assembly GCA_964525635.1 of uncultured archaeon. Taxonomy (GTDB): domain Archaea; phylum Asgardarchaeota; class Lokiarchaeia; order Sigyniarchaeales; family SOKP01; genus JAFGOA01. The sequence continues at coordinate 21,464 of CAZGJX010000041.1, read as the reverse complement.
AAATCTTAACTTTTTAAATTCAGATTAGAAATTAAATTTATTTGTTTTTAGAAATATTTTATAAATTGAACTTAAAATAACATACTTGTTTCAATTAAGAATGCTATATTAGTATAAAATTCTAAATAGGTCTAAAAAAGAATTTCTGTTTCCGTCGAATAAAAAAATTAATTCGAAATCATACTGAAAACTAAAATAAATCCTATTTAACCAGAAAATTATATTATATTAAATACCTTTTCTTTTAATGATGGAGGTTGAAAATTCTATTTTTTCATATAAAATATGTTTTAAAAGAATTTTTAATATTTCCACTTGAGCATAATTTAGTAATTTCGAATAGTTTGATATATTAATCCATAATCTATTAAATTCTTTGTTTTCCCAATTAATATTGATATCTGTTTCAACATTATTATAACAATGTTTTGAATTCCAATACTCTATTTTATGATTTAAAACTTGTATAATACAAACTAGCTCTTCCAATGAAAATTTGATAACTTTACCCTCCCCTTTACTTGGTTTTTCCCAGTCTCCACCAATTTTTCTTTTTATACATTGAATATAAAGAAAAGGATTATGTTTAGAACTACTATGGATGATTAATCCTACGTTTTGTCCAAAAAAAATGTATTTATGAGAATCTGTCATTATAATCTAACTTAAATTGATAACTTAATCATTATTATCAATTCAATTCTATATTAAAAAATATAACTATTAATATAGTTAATATCATTTAAAAGGAGCTTTAAATATTCTTAGAAATGAAGTTGGAGGTCATATTCTTTATAACCTACTTAATAGATCTTTTAGATTAAGCTTGCTAAAATAAGGATTATGTATCAAATTATTAATGAACTTTTATTATGATGCTATACTATTACTTAACAATTTTAAGAAAATTGATAACCTTAGTATTATTTAGATAAAGAATAAAAGATATGTTTAATATAATAATTTGAATATAAAAAAACTTTAACTTATTATTTATTCAATAGAAGCGGGGTGGGCTAGCCTGGTTTATGCCGCAGGGCTCATAAATGGAACAACTACTGTGTTCCTTTAAGAAACCCTGAGATCATTGGTTCAAAAGTGAGTAGCTGGTTTCCAGTAAACTGAAAATCCAATCCCCGCTATATTTTTCCTTCAAATTTACTTTTAAACAAAATATAAGAAAAAGTATTATTAATTATTCATAAAGTAATAATTATGAATAAAAATTAAAATATTATATAATAAATATAATAAATTAAAAATAATAAGAAATTAGTAAAATATAATTATGAGTGAAGCACAAACATTTAGAAGATTCCCAGCAATCCGTTGTTGGATAGGGCACATCCTTGAGGGAAAGTATTCAAATAATGATAAATCACTTTACACTATCTTTGGTCAAATTAAAAGAATTAGAGTTGCTGCTACGATAATAGATAAAAAAGAAATCATAAACAATCAAAATTTAATTGAAGATGATCCATTAGATGATAATTCTTCAAATATAAGAGTTGAATTTCATTTAGATGATGGTACTGGGGTGATTAGAGCTACTTTATGGAGTGTAAATCCAGAAGATTATATGCAATTTAGTAAAGGAGATAAAATTGATATAATTGGATTAATTAGAAATTGGAAGGGTTATACATCCATTTCTCCAGAAATTATTAAAAAGATAGATGATCCTAATTTTGCATTATTATGTGATCTTGAAATAATAAAACAAATAAAAGAAGGGGATATTAAAGATATTCCTGAGATTGAGGATGATGTTTTTGAAATTAGTAATCATATCAATGAAATAAATGTCGATTCGTTATTCCACGAAAATAATTCTAAAGAATTAGATTTTAAAGAAGAATTATATCTAACAATAGAAGAACATACTCTCCAAGGAGAGGGTGTGAGTTTCCAAGAATTAAAAAATCTTTTAAATATAAATAAAGAAGATTTAAAAAATCTATTGAAGGATTTAGAAATTGAATCAAAGATATATCAATCAGATGATAATATATATCAGTCTTATTAAGATGTTTTTCTAAATATCTTTCCATTTTTGAATGAGAAAAATAGAAAAATTATTCAAGAATCTAATATTATACATATTAAACTTATTGCATTATTAATGATCAATATGGATTTAAATAAATATAGTGAACTTCTGGATAAAGCATATGAAAAAATTCCTGATAATGTAAAACAATCAAGTAGATTTGAGATTCCTGAAGTTGAACTCCGTTATGAAGGAAAAAATACATATATCTCAAATTTTACTAAAATATTATCTACTCTTAATAGAAGTAAAAAGCATTTTTGTGGAATATTTTTAAAAACAGCGGGTACTATGGGAGAAATCCGAGGTAATCAATTATTTTTAAAGAGTTACTACAAACCACAGGTATTAAATAGATTAATAAAACAATATGCTAAAGAATATGTTTTATGTAATATTTGTAATAAACCAGATACAACCGTTATAAGAGAAAATAAAAAACAGTACCTTAAATGTACAGCATGCGGTGCAAGAATAGAAATTAAAGAAAAATAGAGAAAAACTCTTATTTTACAATGAAAGTGTATATTAAGGTTCATTTTAAGGATGGAATTGAAACTATTGCTATATGTGATGAAGATCTTTTGTGTAAAGTATTTCATGAGGGTAATTTGAGAATCGAAATATCTAATTATTTTTTTGGGGGAGATCTTATAGAAATAGATGAGGCAATTAAAATCCTAAAACAAGCTTCTTATTTTAATATTGTTGGAGATAAAATTATAAAAGAAGCAATTAATTATAAAATCTTATCTGAAGAAGGAGTGCACCGAATAAATGGTGTTCCAATGGCTTTAAAGATGGTTTTTTAATGCCTAATAGATATTGTGCTATTTGCGGAAAAAAGATTGATACTTTTTCCCCTCATTTTGGAATGTGTATTGAATGTTATTTGAAAGAACATCCTTTATTTGAATTACCTAACAAATTCTCTTTTTCGGTTTGCTTAGATTGCTTAAATTATACCAAGAAAGAAGAATGGTTTGAATCGGACAACACAGAAATGAATCAAATTGTAAAAAATGCAATTCAAAGATTTATATTAAAACATTCGTTAAAAAAAGAGAATATTGAGTTTGAAATTATTTTAGATGAAAATTCTAAAGAATTTTCCTCAAATGATCTCCTTAAATGCTTAAATGTTAGAATAGAGGGTAATTTAGTAGAAAATCCAAAAATTAGGTATTCACAGGAGATACGTATTAATGTTAATCATGAATTGTGTAAAAATTGTGTCAATTTGAGAGGAGGTACTTACTTTTTATCTATTATTCAATTAAGGGTTGCTGATGAAAAAAGATTAGATTATATTGAAGATATTGTAGATAAAATTGATAATTATGTTGAAAAACTATTTATTAAAGAACCTAGACATTATATTTCAAAAGTAGTTAATCAAAAAAATGGTGCAGATTTATATTTAAGCACTAATGAATTAATGAAGTATATTATTTCATATTTAAGAGGAAATTCACATTTTATATTAAAAAGATCAAAAAAATTAGTAGGAAGAGATATAAATAGAGGGAGGAACATCTTCCGATTAAAGACTTTAATAAAGTTCTTACCATTTAATAGAAATGATGTAATTCTAATGAATAATGAGGAGTTTAATGTTGAAACTATCCTTAAAAATAAAGTAATCCTTAAAAATGAAAAAAATATAAAGATTGTAAAAGATTTCGAATTTTTCTTCAATAATTCATTAAATTTTATTAAAAAAAGGTGATTAAATGAATTTTGATGAAGACAATTTAAATAATGAGGATGATGATGAATTTTCAGAAGATTCTAATTTTTCTTCAATAATTCATTAAATTTTATTAAAAAAAGGTGATTAAATGAATTTTGATGAAGACAATTTAAATAATGAGGATGATGATGAATTTTCAGAAGATTCTAATTTTTCCAATTTAAAAGTGGATGATTTAATAAAAAAAAGTATAGACTTAAGAAAAATTAAAATTATTGATAAAACCAAAAAAAGAGCAGCACTTGAATCCGTTTTTGATGAGAGAACAATATATCAATTAGGAAAAATACTTGAGAAGGGTATTTTAGACTACGTTGAGGGGATAATTTCTGCTGGAAAAGAAGCAAATGTTTATCTTGGATATGATTTTGATGGAAAAGAAATAGCAATCAAAATTTATAAAATAGATAGAAATACCTCAAAATGGATGAAAAATTATATTATAGGAGATCCAAGATTTAAGAAAATTCCAAACAATATTTCAAAAATTATATATTTGTGGGCAACAAAAGAATTTAAAAATCTAAAAAGAGCATTTAATTCTAATTTAAGCGTTCCTGAACCTATTTTTGTATCATCTAACATTCTCTTAATGGAATATATTGGATTTGGACAGATTCCTGCGCCTAAATTAAAAGATATTAAGGAACTTACAAATAAAAAAAACCTTGTTGATGAAATTCTATCCTTTATAAAAGATCTATATCAGAAAGCAAAACTTGTTCATGGAGATCTTTCAGAATTTAACATTTTATATCATAATCAAAAATCAGTTATAATTGATATTTCTCAAGCAGTTTCAGTACATCATCCAAAAGCAGAAATATTTTTAGTAAGAGATATCAAAAATATTTTTAATTATTTTAATAAATTTAATCTTGATTTACCTGATCCTGAAAAATTTTATTATAATATCATAAGTTAAAAAATAATCTAAACTAATCACTGTTTATTATTTTTAAAACTTTAAGCTAAATGAAAAATCCTTTATAGCAGTGAATTCATAAAATTAAAATTTGATTTAACCTTTTATAAAATAAGGTTTTTATACTTCTTTCAAATTTTAATTATAAAAAAGAAAAGCCAAGGTCGCTTAGCCCGGTTGTATAAAAACGTACAATTTATGCCGAAAGCGTCAGCCTGCAGAGTTGATTTGCGGGGGTTCAAATCCCTCCCTTGGCTTATTTTTGTTTTTCCCATTTTTTTAGATAAGTAACTTCAGATAGAGTAGATCCTCTTTTTATTTCTTCGCGAAGACGATTTTCTTTTTCAAAAACATCAATAGCTCTATTTGCTATTTCCTGAGATTTTACTTTTGGAATAATAATAACTCCAGAATCGTCTCCCACAATCCAATCTCCGGGATCAACTCTCTGACCTGCACATATAATACTTGTATTTATTTCTCCGAATCCGCGAGGTTCTCCAGCAGTAGGTGTAAAATGTTTTGCAAAGATGGGTAATTTTATTTTTCTTATTTCTTCAATATCTCTAACAGCGCCATCAATTACAACTCCGACAATACCTTTAACTTTACAGCTCCATGAAGCAAGTTCTCCCCAAACTGCATCTTTTCCTTCACAAGCATCAATAACAATAACATCGCCTTTATTAGCATCCTCTATTGCTTCTACAGGTTTACTCCAGTCGCCGTTGTAAGTTCTTACAGTAACAGCAGGTCCTACGAATTTCAATGGATGTTCTTCCGTACCAATCCACACAGGTTTTAGACCTTGCATTTCACCTGAACGATGCATCGCATCTGAAATATTTGGACTTGATACCATCATTAAAGCATCATAAATTTGAGACTCATTATATTTTTTAAATAATTTAGTTTCGATTGGTTTTGCTGAGATAATAGCTTTCTTTATCTTTCTTGCTGTTTGTTCTGGATTCTCTGATTTGTAGAGAGCACCTCCTACTACAATAACATCAACATTAAGCTCTTTTGCACTTGCTGCGGTTTCACTATTAATACCTCCTGCGATTGCTAACCAAGTTGTAGGTTTTAACTTTTGCTTTAGTTGTTTTGCAAGTTCAAGTGTTTTTTCTCCACCATAAATAGTTTGTTGATCAATCCCCACATGAGAACAAATCATGTTAACACCCAATTCTTCTAATTTCAAAGCTCTTTTTATTAAATTATCCATAGGAATATCAATAGTATCACATCCTAAAATTACGCCAAATTTACGTGCGGCAGCTATAGCTTCAGTTACAGATGCATCATCACTACCCCCAAGCATTAATACTATATCTGCACCTGATTTTGCTGCCATCTCAATTTCTATTGACCCCCCATCTACTGTTTTCATATCAGCAACTATAACATTATTTGGAAATTTTTCATGCATTATTCTAATTGCATTCATTCCCTCTGATTTAATTAAGGGAGTTCCAACTTCAATCCACTCTACTCCACCATTGATAGATTCTTCAGCAATCTTTACAGCTCTATTTATATTAACTAAATCAAGTGCTATTTGTAAATATGGTTCATTTTCTCTTTTTCTTATCAAATCCGCTTACCTTGGTTTTTTGAATGATAAAATCCTTATTCTCGTTAATATATAATCTTTCTGAAAATTAAAATTTTATATAATCAATCAATTTTTCAAGAATTTATGATCAAATAGTAGTTCATTTTTTTCTTTCAAAAATTTTTAATAGTTGGATTAGTTTAAATTTTATAAAATAGTGTAGATTTTTGTATTTTTAAATATATTTATTAAAACAGTATTTATCTGAATAAAAATTATAAATTTTAAATTTTTAAAATAGTTATATTACATAAAAAGAAAATAATGAGAAATTTAATATTAACTATTTCTCACTAATAAATATTTATAAAAAGGAGATCTTTGATGGCAGAAGATTATGATTACTTATTTAAGTCTATCGTTGTAGGTGACGGTGGAGTCGGCAAAACCGCTATGACCCTCCGTTTTAGTAAAGGATTCTTTACTGAAGACTATAAAATGACAATAGGAGTAGATTTTCACGTTAGGACTATTTCCGTCGAAACTGATGAAGAAATTATTAGAGCAAAACTTCAAATATGGGATACAGGGGGTCAAGAACGTTTCAGTTCTATACGTCCTATGTATTATCGAGGAGCTTTGGGGGCTCTTCTTATGTTTGATTTAACTTCTCTTCCTAGTTTTGAACATTTACCACAATGGATAGAAGAAGTACGCGCAAATGTACAAAATGAAGTCCCGTTACTTCTAGTAGGAAATAAATGTGATTTAATTGAACAAAGAGCAGTATCTTTGGAAGAAATTGAAAGTTTTACACGAGATTTTAATTTATATTATATGGAAGCTTCTGCTAAAACTGGTGATAATGTTGGTGATTGTTTTCAAATCCTTGCTTGTTTAATGATTGGTGAGGGTGTCCCGGACAGATTAATCGCAGAAGGTAAAGTATGTGCTCCTGGACAAGTCCTTGTATCACCTGCTTTAGGGCAAGAACCTGCAATTATATCAAATGAGGTGTATGAACAACCATTTACTCCAGAATCACCAATTCCCCTCTCATCTGAATATGATTCATTTGAACCGGAACCTGAATATAAACTCCCTCAACAAACTGAACCTATATCCTCTCAAGAGTTCTTCCAAGCACCACAAACTCCAACATATAAATCAGAATCTGAAAAGATAACAGATGATTTAAAATCCCTAATTGGACAAGAAATAGAACCTGAAGTACCTCTCCCAGAACCTCTTAAGAAAGATAAAAAAGTTGAATTTGATTTTAAAACTCCAGATGAGATAATAGCAGAGGAATTACAGCAAGAAAGAGCAAGTGTGGAATTTTCTCAAGTATCATCATCCACAAAACCACTAGTAAGCGAATCTTTCAAACCAAAATCAATACCATTCTCTTCTAATGCCCCCGTTCCAATAGAAGGGCCAGAGCAGTTTAAATCAGGTCTATCTATTGAAGATCAAGAACCAATCTCGGAAAAATCACCTCCCTTTGCCTTTAATCAACCTAGCTCATCTAGTATATCAGGAGAACAGGCCTCTGATTCTTTATTTGATTATATACCACAACCTATAGAAGCAAAGAAAGAAAAAAAGAAACCTAAAAAGAAGAAAAAGGAGAAAAAAGAGAAAAAGGAGAAAAAAGAAAAAAAAGAAGTAATTCAACCAAAGGAAGCAGATTTAATCGTCGAACCACCAATATATCAAGAAATTGAACAAGAGCAAAATTCAAAACTTCCCTCGTTGTTTGAATCCCTTTACTATAAATCAACAACATATAAAGAAGAAGAAAAAAAGACTGCATTCGTACCATTTGCATCTCCAATAAACGATACTGAATCTTCAGATTTAAGAATAATTCCAAATATAGAAGATCTAGAAAAAGATTCAGGAGCAATTACTTTATATCCTACATACACAACTAACTTAAATGAAATTCCTGCTGATATAGTAAAACAAGTTGTTTGTAAGAAATGTGGTTCAAAATTATCTCCAGAATATGCTTTTTGTAATAAATGTGGATCTAAATTAATATAAATGATAAAAAATAGAGATGTTTATGTTTCTTCGATTATTCAATTCGGTGTCCACAAATTGGACATATATTCCACATTTTCTTTATTTTTGATTCACATTTAGGACATATTTTCAAATCAGGATCTTTTTCTGTCTGGGGTATTCCAAAAATAGTTAAATCTTTTGAATCCTTAAAAAATTCTTTTGGACTTTCAATATACTCAGGAGCAAAATTTTCTTCTGTCTTAATTTCCTCATTATTTGTTACAGGGGCTTTAAAAGAAGAATCTTTAGGTTTAAAATATTCTTGTGGTCGAGAAGGTATTTGTTTTATTTTTTCTATTTTCGATATCTCTCTAGGTTCTTCAATTTCATGTGTACCAACTCTATATATAAAATATTCTCCATCATTATTCTCTATAATTTTTTCTCCATTCTTTAATTCAACTTCAATATAATAGATAATACTCGCACCTATAGGAACCTCAATTATTTCTGCTAAAAAATAATCTGATTTGAATTCCATTTTCATCTTATACCATGATTGCCCCTGATCTCCACTAAAAATGAGATCAACGGTATTAATTGGTTCATTAAAGTCTTCTTCGGTTATTTTCACTACAATTTTTACATTTTTTTTAGTTAATTTTTCGGAATCTACAATTTCTTTTCCTTCTTCCTTATCCCACGCTGTTCCACAACCTGGACAACATACAAACCAATTTGGATATTCATTACCACAATTAGAACAAGTTTTAGTAAAGAATCTCGCAGTTTTTATTCCAAGCTTAGATTTATTTTTTTTACCCATTCTTCATTGCCAATAGAAATTATATTTCAATTATTTATAATTAAATTGTTTTAATCATAAATATTTTTATAAGATTATTTAAAAATCTAAGAATTTTAATAAAATTCTATTCATTAAAATAAATAAATTAATATCAAAATTTCGAAAAAATGAGAATTAAAAAAGAGGAAATAAAAAACCTATTGGATGCAATCGAAGATTTGATCGATATAAAAGTTATTATTCGAAAAATATCACCAACTTATGAATTAACAGATTCTTTACAAGAAGAATTTGAAAATAAATTACTTGCTCTAAAAAAAAAATTAACGATCATATTTTCTACTTATTTAAAACAAAAATCTCAAATAAAAATAGAAAAAAATATAGAAATATTAAAACAAAAAATATCTGTATTATTTAATAAGGGAAATATCGCATTGGTTTCATCCAATTCTGCAAAAAAAATATTAAAAAATATTGGTGTTGATCCTCGTAAATTAATTATATCAGGAGGACCATTTTTCATAGAAGATTATGAAAAAATAAATCCTGGAATACAAAAGAAATGTAATCGGTTAATTAAAGAATTAAAAGATGAAGATTGGCAAGATAAAGATTTGTATTTTATATATGAAAATAGGAATAAATCTGATAAGTTAACTTTAGATAAAATAAATCTCATTTCTCAATTAATTGAAAAAGATGTAAAGACCATAGAAATCAATTCATGGAATGATTTTAAAGAATAAAATCAAATGTTTGATTTTAAAAATTAAATTTTTTTAAAACAATTTCTAAATCATCAATGAAACGAGAGAGATGCATTTTAGTAACATGAGGCATAACAACAACTCTTATTAAATTAAAATTTTCAAATTTACCTAACATCCAGTTTCGTGTTTTTAATTCTTTATCGAGTTCACATATTTTTTCGTCATTTTCTAATTTAATTCCTACTACATTCATCATAGGATTTGCAGCGATTTTAATACCATCTAATTGTTCTATTTTATTTACTAAAAATTCTGTATTTTCCATGCATTTTTTTACAACTTTTATAAAACCATCTTTTCCTAAATATCTAATAATCGCCCAAAATGAAATAACTGTACCACCTGTTCGTGTCCCTACTATATGAAGATGTTTAAAATTTCCACCAGCTAAATAAGGAATCTCAAATCCAGTTTTATGAAGAATTTTTTCATTTCTTAAAAAAATACCTCCTGATGGTATAACACCCATTCCCATTTTATGAGGATCCGCTGTTATTGAATCAACTTGCTTTACTGAAAAATCCCATTTTGGTACATTATATCCAATCTCTCCAAGAAAAGGAAGTACGAAACCTCCGAAAGCAGCATCAATATGAAAAAAAATATTTCTATCTTTAATAATTTCTCCAATTTCTTCAATTGGATCTACTAAACCGAGGGATGTTGTTCCAGCAATACCTACTACACCACATGTATTATTATTTATCATAGATTTAAAATGATCAAGGTCTAATTCAAAATTTTTTTTCAACTTTACTTTTCTCAATTTAATACCCATAAGGTCTGCTGCCTTATCAAAAGATACGTGTGCGGAAATAGGAAGAACGATTTCTGGCTTTATTATATCTGGTCTTAATTTTTTAGCTATTCTCATCGCAATTAAATTTGATTCAGATCCTCCAGTTGTAAAAGATCCTATTATTTTTTTCCCCCCAAACAATTCTCCTATTTCAGAAACAAGTTCATCCTCTAAATTTGCAGTCCCGGGAAAAAGCCCAGGATCTCCTAAATTTTTATTTAAATATGTATTATATACCTCTCTCCCAAATTCAAACACAGGTGTACACATAGATCCTAGAATTTTTCCAGAATCATAGCCAAAATCTGTAGATAATTTTTTCTTCAAAATTTCCAGAATTTCTTGCTTATCTAATCCTTTTTTTAACATTTCTAAAATCTAAAATTAATTATTAATACTTAATATGAATTCTCACAAAATTCCGCTTTATTTACCATTAAATTAATAATATAATGATTCATGATAATAATTTCATCTATAATAATAAAAGAATGCTTTCTTAAATATTATGTATTCCTTCCAATATTTTAAATAGTAGTTGTAATAATTAAATATCTAAATGAAGCGATCTGCATCTCTTTTTGTAAATTTATCTATACTTTTTTTTATTTCTTCATCTAAATCTATTTTATAATGATTTGCAATACAAATTAATGCAAATAATAAATCCCCTAATTCTCCTCCTATATTTGAAATCTTATACTTATTTTTCTTTGGTTTAAAACCTTCTATAGAATTTATTTCCCGACTTAATTCCCCTAATTCTTCTAATACAGCACCAAGCATCGCTAGGGGATGCCAATACCCTCCATGTCCAAGAATCCACTCATCTACTATTTTTTGAATATCAGATAGAATTTTATTCCTATTCATAATTAAACTAATCTCTAAATATAATAATAATTCATAACAAATAATAATATATAAACATAAAATCAAAAAAATATAAAGCAAAATTATAAAATAGATTGATTTTCAAGTAAATTAGAATTTTACCATTGATATATTGCTAAAGCAAAAATAGCAAATAAACATAGTAAGAATTCCCCTAATAACCAATCAAAAAATATTTGCTTTTTCTTTTCTCTATTACTTTTAATATTCCATGATACACTAAATGCAAAAGCAGAAGATGTACCAGTAAAGACAATATAAGTAAATGAATATACATTAGCTTCAAAATCTATCATTGAGACATCCAAAAGAAAATCAAAAATAATCCACAAACCTAAGAATCCAATTATAGCAATTAAAAAGAACCAACCCGAGATTTCTATACTCCTTTCGAATCTTACATCTGTTTCATATGAACTTTGAACTTTTTGTTCCTTTTTTTGTTTATATTTTGACATACAAGATCGTGGTTATATTGATTAATAAAAGTGAAAATGAATTATCCTTCTTAATATTTATTTAAAAGAAAAATTTTATCTATTCTTAAGATGAACTATTGCTTTTGCAATATCTCCTTCAAATTCTCTTAGTACAGCTTCAGCTTCCTCTTTTCCAACATTTGCTTGTACTGCTACTAACATAATATCGTTTTCGGTAATTGTAGGTTTAATATCATTATCTTCAAATTGTTGGTTTGACTCTATATCTTCTGATTCTTGTATTTCTCCAATATCGATTTCACCTGAAGCATAATCTTCAGGAGTTCCAATTATTTGGAAAATAGTTTGCCCCATTTGTTCCATCTTTACAACTTCTGGCTGATTTATAACGATTGTTTTTTCTGAACCTTCAATAATAACTCTTGTTGCTTCTATCTGGTCCATATCAATTCCCTGTTGTTGCATTTTTCGACGCATTGCTCTCGATCCATATTGTTGACCAGGTCGCTTTTTGACGGGAGTAGGTCTTTTTGGTTTATTATCCTCTCTCTTTTGCATTTCTTTCGGTAATTTCATAAAATCACAATATCAATTTAATAATATATAATAATAATTTATTGAAATTTTAATTTTTTAAGGTTTTTTTATTCCTTTTCTCACATCAATAGCAATTCCTCTTTTAAAAGTCTTAATGTAGGAAATAGGGATCTTTACTCTCCCTATAGCTAAGAGATCTCCATCTTGATTTACAACAATAACCTCATCCATTGGCCTTAAATTCTCATCTATGTCAATAACATGTTTACAAAATACATTTCGCCCTTTTTTAATAAATTCAGAGATATCATTTTGTATTATAACTCTTAATTTTGGGGGTACTATATTTTGAATGATTTTTCTTGCTGATAAAACAGTTAAAGTAAAAAAACTATTTGTAGGTCTCAAGGTTAATAATAATTCATCATCTAAGTATATGTATCGAATTTTATCGGTATTTTTCGATCTCTTTATCCTTATATTTTCAACATCTTTAAATAAAACATCAGTTATTTCTGGTCCAAATTGATAATCAGAAATTGCCTTGATTTTTCTTATTGCTAAAAATTGTTCTGTTTCCATCCTTATAAAAAATATAAGTATAGATTTTTAATAAAATAAATTATCAAAAAAAAAGTAAGATAACATACTTAAGAATAAAGCCTTGATTCAATGCAATTATTTTTAACTTTATTCATGACTTTATCAATAGCAGCTAGAAAATCATCTTTTGTTATAATTTCTGAATTCCTTCGAATTGCAAACATTCCAGCTTCAGTACAAATAGCTTTTATATCTGCTCCTGTTGAACCTTCTGTTTTTTTTATGTAAATTTTAAAATCGTCCTTATTTTCAAAATTCAATTTTCTTGTATGAATTTTAAAAATAGCTTCCCTAGCAACTTCATCAGGAATGGGAAATTCTATCATTCTATCGAATCTACCTGGTCTTAGAAGAGCTGGATCCAAAATATCCACTCTATTTGTTGCTCCGATGATTTTTATATCTCCTCTAGATTCAAATCCATCTAATTCACTTAATAATTGCATAAGAGTCCTCTGTACTTCTCTATCTCCTGAAGTTGCGATTTTTAGTCTTTGAGAACCAATTGCATCCAATTCATCAATAAATAAGATTGTAGGTGCCTTTTGTTTTGCAAGATTGAAGATTTCTCTGACTAATCGAGCACCTTCACCGATAAACTTTTGAACTAGCTCAGATCCAATGATTCTTATAAATGAAGCTTCAGTTTCATGAGCAACTGCTTTTGCCATTAATGTTTTTCCTGTACCGGGTGCGCCATGGAGTAAAACTCCTTTAGGGGGGTCAATACCAATCTTTTTAAATAATTCTGGTTTCTTTAAGGGTAATTCTACAGTCTCTCTTACTTCTAATAGTTGTTGTTCAAGCCCCCCAATCTCAGTGTATGTCTCTTCAGGAACACCATCAACAACCTCCATGCCTTTTACAAATGGATCTAATTTTGTCGGTAAAACCTCCATAATTGCAAAAGTTCTTTGATTCAGAGCAACTCTCATTCCTGAATATAATTTATCATTCTTTACTTTTCTACTAGCATTCACTACAAAACTGGGACCAGTAGAACTTTTAACTATAGATCTCCCTGTATTTTCATCCAAAATATCAATAATCGTAGCAGATACCAAAGGGGGTTCTCTTAATCTGTCTATTTCATTCCGTAAGCTATGTAGTTCTTGTTCTAATCGTAATCTTTCAGCATCTAATAATTGTTTCTCGGTTTCTAAATTCCGTAATCTTTTTTCTAAATGTCTTGTGTAAGTAATTAAATACTCTCCATCCTTGGGTTCTTTTTCCTTCTTTTTATATTTTGTTGTCGTCACGTAGAAATTCTCTTGTTTATTTTAATTTTTTTCTCTTATTTTATTAAAGATCCTTTACTAATTTATATTTAATTATCTCTCTTTTTGTATATATTATAGTGCTGTAATAAAAAATCTATGATCATTTTATATAGATAATAAAAATAAATAGAGAAATTAGGATTCTATAATCTGGTATAGTTATATCTTTATCAATATATTGATTTAATACCTAAATGAGAAAGAGTTAATTAGATTAATGGAATCACTTATTAAAAATTAACCTCTTTAAAACCTTAATGAAATATAAAAGATATGATGAAATACTAGAATTAAATTTACTCAACTATATCATAAAGGATTAAGATCGTTGGAAAAATGAATAAAGCTCTCTGAATTAAAAGAGATAATAGAATGAATATTATGAAATAAATTTCCTTAAAAACAGTTTCTATAGATAGAAAGGAAGTATAGGATTATTGCCATAAAAAATTTAATAAAACGTCAATGATATTATTATTTGAAATAAAATGAGTACAATTTTACTCATTTTCATAGTCAAACAATTTAAATTCTATTAAGCAATAAATTAATAAAAATTAAAATATCAAAATCTACTATTAATAAAATTCATATCCTAAGAATTGATAATTCAACCTAGGGAAAAAAAAAAAAAATAGGATTAAATCATGACTAAGCACAATGAAAAAGATATTGATAAAGAATGTCCAATTTGTGGAGGAGTTATTTGGGGTAGGGGACAACTAACTATATTAGAAGGAGCAAAAATGATTGTATGCCAAAGTTGTGCTACACATGGAAAAAATGTTATTCAAACAAATAAAAGTCCATATTATAAGAAAAGGGTATCTGAGAGAACAAACCCTCCAATAAAAAAAAAATATGAGAAATCAAAAAAAACTTATCAATCTAATTTAAAAGATGAGCTAATGATAATAGATGATTATGATAAGAAAATTCGTAAAGTAAGACAAAAACATAATCTTACCCAAGGACAATTTGCTCAAAGAATACATGAAAAAGAATCTTTAATTAGAAGAATTGAAACAAAAAAGGTTAAACCGACAATAGAACTAGCAAATAAAATAGAACGTGAATTTAAGATAAAACTATTGGAAGAACCTGACATTATAGAAGTTGATCCTAATAAATATATGAAAAAAAATCTAGGATCATCATTAGGAGATATTGCTTTTATTAAAAAGAAGAAGGAAGATTAAACATGATCATCAATGGAAATGGAAACTTTTTGATTTTGAATTATTTTTTCTTTCAAAAAATGTATAATATGTTGATTTTCTTGAGCAATTAATTGACCTCCACAATCAGAACAACGAAAATTTAATTCAAAAGCATCACTAAATGTATGTTTTCTCTGTTTTTTATCACAATCCTCACATGAGAAAAAATAATTAGTTTTTTCATATTCTAATCTATCCCTTAGTTTATGTCTCAGTAAATTTTTTTTCTCCAATAAAATCTCATCTAAAAGATCAAACTCGTGCCACCAAAAATAAATAAACCATCCAGTGGATTTATCTCGTATTCTTCTGAACTGAGCTAGCTTCTCAGAGTATAATTTATATAATGTTTTACGTACTGTATTCAATTTTAGAATTTCATCATCATCTGGTTCAAAATCTTTCTTACCTTTTATTTTTTCTTTTATATTATCTGTTATATCCTCATCTGTTATATCCTCGTCTTCTGAATTTAATAATTCCATACCTACTTCTATCGCGATTTCTCCGCCAATAATATATAAGAAAGATTTTAATAATGGATTAAGTTCTGTCATTTCTATAATAACCTTTAGTTCCTTAATATTTAAATAATAATTATATTTAATGATTGTGTTTATTAAACAACAATAGAATATTGTTTTTCAACCGATTCTTCATCAATCTGTGCGGTTCTTATTAATTTTCCCTTTCTAATTGCCATAATTCTTAACATTGCAGAATTCTTTATGTCCTTGGGAATCTCGAGCTCATTTATCTTATAGTTATTTAATATTGTTATTTTCTTCCATTTTTCCGGGAGTTCTGATTTAAAATCATATAACAGCTCATCTAAAACAATTTCAAGATTTGTTGTATTGTTAATTATATCTCCTTTACAGAAACCTATTCTCTTGGCAACATCATCATCAACGGGTTTCTTTTTTGAGGGACCAGGCAGTCTTTTATTTGTAGTTAACTTATATGTTTTATCTTCTGAATTAAATGAAACTAATAAATAACTATTCTTTCTAAGTTCTTCAATAATTTTAAGAAGTTTTTCTTTCCCTATTTCCTCTAAAATTAGAGCTTTATAATTCTTAGTTTTACCTTTTGATGCTTTTAATACCCAATCTACCCCTAATTCACGAATTAAATCCTTAATATCTGCTCCTGAAATTAAAACTCCTTCAATATTAACATTACTATCTGGTATTGTTTTTAATACAATCTCTTGTATTATATCTTCATACTCTAAAGAACCTTTAAAAGAAATTTTGGATGCTGTTCTTCTGATCTCAATAGCAGGACCGATAAAAATACCCTTTGAATAACGATAGAAATGACGATGAATATTCATATGTTCTTTAGCTGGATTTTTTAGATTAGGATTCTCTATAATTTGTTTTAAAAAATGCATATTTTATCAATAATTTTTATATCTTCAATATTCTTTGCTAATGATTATTAATAATCAAGGTCACATACCTTTAAACTTTTATTCACTAGTTAATTTAAAAACTAAAAATACATTTATAATCGTGTTTATAAGAACTTTAAAAGTAATATAGGTTTTATTATATGTTGACTCAAATTACAGACCCAACTTTATGGAGTTTTGCATGGCTACTTTTCATTTTTGGAGTAATTGTATTTATTATTTTACTAATTCATGTAAAATATGGTAGAGAATTATCTGTTAAATTATCTATTATATTAATTATAATTGCCTCTGTGTTTTTAGGATTCTCAATTCATTTCTTTTTGCTTTGTTTTGGATTGTAATTGCGATTGGATTAGTTAATAGAGATATTTTTTATTATTTTTTCTATATTTTTAAATGTTAATATTTAAAAAAAATGCAATCTATAACTTTATAATCACTAAATATATTAATAAAAAAAGTTGAGGTTAGTAAAAAATGTTATTTCAAGAAGGTGATGATACATTACTCTTTGTTCTTGGATTGATTATCGCAGTAATAATAATTGCTTTAGTTATTTATATAGTAGTTATTTTAGTCGAATCAAAGCATAAGGCTTCAGATAAAGTTATAATGATCTTTCTTTTAGCATTAATAATTGTCGTCTTACTACCAATAATTTTGAATGCTGTAGGGCAAGTTTTAAATTATATTGGACAACCGATAGCAGATATTAGGGGTACAACTAACTATTTAATGAGATTAGTAATTATATTCGGATTTCTTTTAATATTAGTATGTACTAAATATCTAATTGATCTAAAATGGGACTCTGCATTATGGGTTTCATTAATTGCAATCTTTATTCTGTATATTATATTTACATTAGTTCCAGAATTATACGAATTCATTTGGAGATTATTTGGACAAGCCCCATTATAAGTCAACAATATAAATTATTTGAAAATTATATAATATAATTTCTTTTTTTTATTTTTTTTTTCTGTTTTTTCTTAAAACTAGATCTCAATTCAAATAACAATAAAAAAGAAATAAATATAGAAATAAAGAAGAATCAGATTTTTTCTTTCAATTTAAGTCTTGGAGCCAGTCCTAAAGACATCATTTCTTGTAGAAGTAATTTAAAGGCATATGAACAAATAACTTTAGAAATTGTTGTTCCTTCTCCACAGACAGGACAATATCGTTTATCACGATTTCTATCATAAACTGCTAAAAGTCCACATTTTTCACATACTAAAATTATAGTCTTATCTGATTCATCAAGTAATCTTTCTTTCAACAATAAAGCAGAACCATGTCCAACCAAACAATCTCTTTCCATCTCTCCAAATCTTAGCCCTCCCTCTCTTGCCCTTCCTTCTGTAGGTTGTCTTGTTAATATTTGAACTGGGCCTCTTGCTCGTGCATGAAGTTTATCTGCAACAAGATGATAAAGCTTTTGATAATAAATTGGAGCGCAATAGATCCCTGCTTCATATTTTTTCCCAGTAATTCCATTATACATAGTTTCTCTTCCATTAAATTCAAACCCTGCCTCGACCAACTCTTCCTGCAATCTAGTTATATTTTTCCACTCAAATGCTGTCGCGTCTCCCAATCGTCCATTATTACAAGCAATTTTACCACTAATTCCCTCGAATAATTGTCCTAAAGTCATTCTTGAAGGCATAGCATGAGGATTTATAATTATATCTGGAATTACTCCTGTTGATGTAAAAGGCATATCAGCTTCATCAACCATGAGTCCTAATACCCCTTTTTGACCATGTCTCGATGAAAATTTATCTCCTAATTCCGGAATTCTTAAATCTCTTACTTTTATTTTTACTAATTTGTTTCCATCAACTGTTTCAGATATTAAGACTGTATCGACAATTCCTTTTTCATTATGTCTCATATTTTTTGAGGTTTCACGTCGATTTGGTTGCATTAATTCAAATTCTTCATATGATTTAATAAATCTTGGTGGAGATGTCCTTCCAATCAAGACATCTCCTCCATTTACCTGTGTTTCAGGTTCAATAATACCATCATTCTCAGATAATAGTCTATAAGATTCAGCAGATTTAAATCCTCTCACACCTCTTTCAGGAATCTCAAATTTATCAACCTCTCCTCCGGGATACTTTCTTTCTTCAGCATCATAAGTTCTAAAAAAATGACTTCGAGCAAGACCTCGTTCTATTGAAGCTTTATTAATAATAATTGCATCTTCTATATTAAAACCTTCAAAGCTCATCATTGCAATAATAAAGTTTTGTCCTGCGGGGCGTTTGTTAAAACCAACAATTTCCATTGGACTTGTTTTAACTAATGGTTGTTGTGGGTAATGTAGAGTATGACCTCGGGTATCCAATCTTAAATGCATATTTGCTGCAAACAATCCCAGAGCTTGTTTAACCATTCCTGCTTCATACGTATTTCTTGGTGATTGATTGTGTTCAGGAAATGGAATAATTGATGCACAAATGCCTAAGATAGCTGCAGGAGATATTTCAAGATGTGTATGTTCCTCATTAATATCTTCTTCAAACATTGCGATATATGCGTTTTCTTCTTCTTCAGCATCTAAATATTCAATTAATCCTTTCTCAATTAGATCAGACCAAACTAATTTTTCTTGTATAATTTTTTCAACATCTTCTTCGCTAATCAGTGATTTTTTATTTTTAAGAATAAAGAGTGGTCTAGTTGCTCGTCCAGCATCACAATTAATTTGTATTTCTCTGGAATCATGATAATATCCTATATTAACATATTGGCCAATTTCTCCTCTTCGGCGCTTTTCTCTAATTTCTCTGATGAATGCATCAAATTTTTGATGGACTCCAACTAATTTTCCATTAAGAAATACTTTAACCTTCTCCCCTTTTATATTTTTTACTTCATTGATTGGAACGACCCCTAAATCAATTAATATATTCTCAATGATTCTAGCTTCTGCACCAATGGATATTATAGAACTAAGCCCAAGGTTTTTTACAAGTCCACAATTTGGCCCTTCAGGAGTTTCCGCTGGACATATTTTTCCCCATTGTGTTGGATGGAGATCTCGTGCTTCAAAATGTGGTTGACTTCTACTTAATGGGGATATAACTCGTCTTAAATGACTTAATGTTCCAACATGATTTGTTCGATTAAGAAGTTGACTTACTCCTGCTTTCCCTCCAACCCAATTACCAGTTGCAAGAGCATGTCGTATTCTTTCCGTAATTACATCTGCTCTTACTGCAGTTTTAATATTGGGGGCTCTACCTCTTACAGCAGTACGTTCAAGTTGATATTTAATATCTTTTACAAGATTTAGAAAAGCTACCCTAAATAATGAAGTAAATAGATCTCCTGCAAGTTTCAAGCGTTTATTAGCATAATGATCTTTATCATCAGTTTCTCTTAATCCTAATGCAAGTTCCATTACTTTTTGAGCCATCTGCCCCAAATAATAGGACTTCTTTATTCTATCTTCTTCACTATTTCCTATATGAGGTAAGAGATATCTATCTAAAACCTGTAATGCTCTTCTTATACGGTAATCTTTTGTCTGTCCAATAGCGACCCTTTTACCTATATAATCAAGGGCATTCTGTTGAGATTTTTTAGGATCTTTTAAAACTTGAATCTCAGATGCAACATCTATTACTGGTATTAATTCTTTTTGAATTTCTTCATTTTCAGATATAGCCTCGAATATTTCCTTATCTGAATGTAATCCCAAGGCTCGCATCAAAATTGCAAGTGGAACTTTCCCAGGTACAGAAGGAAAAGATACTCTTAGATTTCCATCTTTCTTTCTTTCTATCGTTACTGGCGCTCTAAAACCACTTCTTGTCGAAAAAACTTTTGCTTGATGAGTGGCACTTGAACTTCTACTAGCTTCTTCAGCTAGAATTCGATTGGGTGCCAAATCTTCTTGAGTTACTAAAACACGCTCAGTACCATTAATTATAAAATATCCACCAGGATCTAATGGATCTTCTCCTCTATTAATTAATTCTCGTTCTGAGAGGTCTTCTAAGGGACATCGACAACTTTTTAACATAATTGGGATCTTTCCAATATATATATCAAGAGTTTCTTCTGGTTCTTCTCGTTGAGTTCTTTCATCAATAGTTATTGGTGTCATTTCTAGAGTTATATCTGCCGCATAACTTAACTCCCTTATTCTAGCCTCTATTGGAGTAATCTCCATAGTTGCGCCGTCTGCTTCACGAACTTTTGGTTTTCCTATCTTTATTTTACCAAATTTGATTTTGAAACCGGGTATTTCCTGTATATTCATGAAATATGAATTAATAAGTCAGGTACAACTTCCCCGCTTTCATCAACAATTTGTTGCATTTCATTTTCGATAAAATCATTATAGGAATCCAAATGTTGTCGAA
>CAZGJX010000040.1:0-33836 GCA_964525635.1 uncultured archaeon | reverse complement strand
GCATAAAAATAAAATTTAATTTAATAATAGTCTTAATTTAATGATTAATAGCAATCAATTAAAGTTCTTAATGAAAAATAAAAAAAGTGATAAAATTGGATAAAAAAAAACAATTACGTGATTTAAATGCCTTTGAGGAAACTCACATAAATAATAAATATCAAAATATATCCTTTACAATTATTCTTGTTCAATCAGAAAATGCTGGAAATATAGGTTCAATTTGTAGAATAATGAAGAATTTTGATTTCAAACAATTGGTTATATTTAATCCAATTGAAACTATTGAAAATATTTATAGTTATGAAACACAAGGTTATGCAATGCATGCTAAGGATATACTTTTAGATTCAGAGATTATTAGAGTAAAGAATCAGAACGAATATATTAATCAATTAAAAGAATATCTTAAAAAATTTGATTTAATATTAGGTACAACAGCAAAAGGTAGCAATTATTCAAACTTAGATCGATTAGCCATATTTCCCCAAGATTTTCAGATTCCGATTTCTATAAAACCATTGAAAATAGCAATATTATATGGAAGAGAATCACGAGGATTAACAAATGAAGAAATCCAATTAACTGATATTGTTTTAAGAATTCCAGCCAGCAAAGTTTATCCAACTTTAAATCTTTCACATGCATGTGGAATTATAATGTATGAGATATTTAAAAATTTAAATATAATTAATATTGGTAGAGGGAAAAAACCAGTTCTATTAGCAGATAAAGAAGACAAAATAATTCTCTATCAATTAGTAAGAAAGATAATAAAAAAATTAAGAATTAGAAAATATAAAAAAAAAAAGGTAATTGTTGCATTTAAAAATATTTTTGAAAGAGCTATGATGTCTAAAAAAGAAGTAAGTCTCATATTGGGACTATTTTCAAAGACATATTCTATTCTTAAGGAATTAAACTTATACAACAAAGCTAAAAATCCAAAATAGCTCTTTTTTATTTCTATTATATCAAAACAGTTCTTTCCATTAAGATAATTAATTAAGATTTTATAAGATAATTAGGATTTCTTTTTATATATTAAGAAATAAAAGAAGAATTTTAGATTAATTTATTTTTAGAAGATATTATACAAACATTTTTATAATAAAATATCTATTTTTTTTATAACATTAAAATAATTTATTACCAAAATTTGAATATTTTGGTAATAATCTTTTTTTTTAATAACAGGGTTGGGTAAATTCATAAAAATTAAGATTTATATAAATTAAATATAATTGCAATAGTATTTTGCCGTAAAAGACTTAATAGGATCTTTTAAAAAAAAAGAAATAATAAATTTATATTAAAATAAATTAAATAAAAAATTCTTTTTGTAAACTTACATATTGATAATAATCATCAAGTTTTTTTTCAACAAGTTGACTAATGATTTCGAAATATTGACGAAGTAGTTCTTCGGGAAAAAGTTTGATTTCATTGCTAATTTTGCTAACTAATCTTTCACTTAAGATTTGTGAATTTATAGGTTGATTATAAATTAAAAAATTCATAGATGCTTTATCTACTTCAGAATTTATAATACTTTTGAGTAATTTAAACCCTATATCTCTCTCTGGATCAATAAAATAGGGATAATTCATATCATCTAAAATTTTTATATATTCTAAGATAAATGTTATTTTCTCAACACAATAATCAAGAGAATTTTGTTTTAAACCAAATTTCTGACAAAATTCTTTTTTTGATTCATGAACAGGAAATGCCATTGGATGTCTTGAAGTTATATAATATGCTGCTATAAAGAATTTAAATAAATTATGAGGAATTTTATCCATTGCTTTTAAAAATTTATAAATAATCGAAATTGTATCTATCAATAATTCTTGATTAATTTCATATTTTTTTAAGAAATCTTCACCATCTTTAATTAAATCAAGGGTTATTCTAGTTTTCGTATTAAATAATTCATGATTATAGGAAATTAGTTCAATCATTTTATACACACAATCCTTTTTAATTTATTTTTTGATGTAATTTCTGAATATTACAACAATATTATATATATAATACACATCCTATTTAAGTGTGCACTTTTTATGCAATATTTAAATATAAGTAATCACAATTTATGATCATCGGCATAACTTTTTATAAATGTATTCATAAAAATTATATATATACAAAAAGTGATTTATTAAAATGTCTTCAAATGATACTTCCTCTGACAAGTTTAAGAGAATAACCATCAGTTTAGATGTGGTTAATGAAAAACTCGTCAAGAATCTTGAAGGCATAAAAGGCACCTCTAAGTCAAAAGTGATAAATAATATTATTGAAGATTGGGTTGAGCAAAATGCCGATAAAATTATGAATATATGGAATATCGATTTAATTGGACTAAGAAAGGTGGCACAAACTACATATAAGGGTATTGATGTTGATAAAGATTTATTAACTCTCGAACATGAATTAATGGAACAAATGCCAAAAATGTTTGAGGGTATTTCTAGTATAGATATAGAGGATGCAGCAAAATTCTTGAAAGTGCATATAGAATCAATAAAGAAAATTGTCTTTTTCCATAATTCTAAATTAAAGGAAGCAGGATTAGATATAGTTTATCAAGATGGGAAATTAATAAACAAAAAATTAATCTAAAAAGGTGCTTAAATGTTAAAGATAGATCTTAATAAACCTAAATATAAACCTCTAAAGAATGATGATTATAGCCTTAATATTAATTATCATAGATTATCAATTCCATATCATATTTTTTTTAAACCGAAATTCAAGAAAGATATATATAATGGAGATGAGAGTACAAAATTTCAGAATAGAAAGAGAGCATATAAAAGAATTTTAAGGGAGGAGGCTTTAAAAATCATTGATAAATTAGAATTACCTAAAATCTAAGATATTTATATATTTTTATTTTATTTTTTTTTTTATAAATTAACACCCTCTCTTATTTTTATAATTATTGTTATTATACAGAATTATACCTAAGAAATATAACATCAAGTGTTCAATTTATATATAAGCTTTAAAGGGGATGATATAGAATAAAAATTGAAATATATTTAAGAATTAATGACAGAATCCGACAAAAAAATGATTATGACAAATAATATGATTGAAAAGAAATTAATTAAAATTGAAAATTATTCAAATAATTTCCATGAAATACCCCCCATAATTGGAGTCATATTAGCAGATCAGTTTGGAAATACAATTTTAGTTTTTGAATATAATTCAGAAAATAATGATAAATATGGTAAAATAAAATCTTATTTAAGTGGGGATGATGTTAATTTATTAGAAATTGATTTAATTTCTATGTATTTTAGTTCATTTAAAACATTTGCTAGTCAAACTAATATTAAAAATCTTTCTCTTCTTGAAATACGGGGTTCTAATATAAAAGCTCAAATTTATTTCAAGTTTAATGATTTTATGATAATTTATTTTTTAAATTCAAATACATATCTCGATTCACATGAGGAAGCGAATTTAATAGAATATTTTGAAATTTTGATTAATAATTTTAATTATGAACTAACACATTTTAATGAAGAAAAATCAAGAAGAGTAATTCAAACAATAAAGCTGAAAGGATATTCTTGGTTAAAGAAAGTGAATAGAGACTATTTAAAAAAACGCAGTAAAATATATATAAAAAAACATCAAGTACTTGAGAATATAATAGTCCAATTAGAAAACATAATTGAAAATGAAATAAAGGAATATTTAGAAAATCTACCTGATGATATTTTAACAAATTTAGTAAGAGAAATTAAAAATAAAATTCAAGATAAATTATTTAGATTAATACAAGATATTTAAAAGTAAATAGCTATATTTAAATTACTAAAACTTATTTTTAGGTAAAGAAAAATAAAAGGTTGATCCAATCTTAAGTTTTGATTCAATCCAAATCCGTCCATTATGGTGTTCCAATATTTTTTTACAAAATGCTAATCCAATACCTGTACCAGGATATTCTTTTTCTGAGTGTAATCTCTGAAATATTTTAAAGATAATTTTATAATCTTTTGGATCAATTCCAATACCATTATCTGTTACCGAAAAAATCCATTCCTTATCATTTTCTTCAATATTTATATGAATTTTAGGTGGATTAATACCATGAAATTTAATGGCATTATCGATAAGATTTTGAAATAATTGAGTTAATTGGGTTTCATCTCCTAATACAATCGGTAATTGAACATAAGTAATCATTGCTTTAGTTTTATCTATAGATAATTTTAGATTTACTAAAACATCCTTGATTATTTGATTAGAGTCTATTTTTTTAAAAGGTCCAACTTCGGTTGATAAGCTAGCATATTTAAGTAGAGACATAATAAAATTTGTCATTTTTTTTCCACTTTTTATACATAAATCTATTATCTCTATGGCTTCTGGGTCTAGATTTGATGTAAATTTGTGCTTTAATAACTCTAAAAATCCAGCAATAGTATGTAATGGGGATTTTAAGTCATGAGATACAATATAAGCGAATTTTTCTAATTCCGCATTAGAATTAGCTAAATTTTCCATAAGATTTTCACGTTCTTCAAAACGGAAAGCTTCTTCTAGAGCCGCACTTATATATAAACTAATATTACTGAAATGAACAATCATATTTTCTTTAGGTTCAAGAACGATAAATCCATATTGTTTTTCGTCCTTAGATCTTAATGCTTCAACCACCCACTCATAGCGCCGTGTTTTTGGCATCAAATCAGGAGGAACAAGTTTATTTGATAAAAAGCGGTTTTTTAATGGTTTCATATTTACTTCATAAAGCATTTCATCATTAAAATGTAGAATCATTCTAGACCATTTTGAAATTGTTTTATCTGTTTTTTCATACAGGGATAAATAACAAGTTTTTATCCCTAACATTGGAATTTCTTGAACAATTGTTTTCATTAAATTTGAAGTTTCATGAGCTACCATAAAGGATTCTATTGCTGATAAAAAAAACCATAATCTTTTATCATTTAAATAGTGTTTAAATGATTGTATCCGTTTTATTGCTTCTCCAATAACTATTCTTGATTTGTGCCATATATTTTCTGATCGAATTAATAATTCTTTATTTGAAATAATATAAGGAAGATAATGACGTCGAAACTCTGATATAATATCGTTCCATTTATTTAGATCACTCTCAGTTAATGCTGATTCACTTAATATTTTATCAAATTGCTCCAGAAAAAGATTTTCTTGATTGTTTTTAATTTCCTTTAGAAAAGTATGATTTAATTCTTTTATATTTTTAATTTCTGTTGTAGTATTTTTAGATTTAATAGTCTTTTGAATTTTTATTAAAACTTCATATTCTAATTCCATTAATTCGTCTTCAAATGGAGTAGAATTTAATACTTCATCTACTGATGCTTGACTAATACTTGTTTGAAAACATCCACAAGATCTACGAATAATAAGTTTTGTTGGAAGAATTTCTAATTTTGGAACTTCTTCTTTATTAATTAATTTAAATATTATATCACTTGCCTTTCTACCTAATTGATGAAAAGGTTGTTGTATGGTTGTTAATGGAGGATTTGAAATATCACTTTTTAGTAAATCATCAAATCCTATAATAATAATATCATCTGGGATAATATAGCCTCTTTTCTGTAATTCTAATAGCGCTCCTAGCGCCATTTCATCATTCGATGCTACAAGTGCTTCAAAGACAACATTTCTCTCATCTAGCAATGTTTTTACTGCTTCAATTCCATCATGCTCAAGAAATGTTCCTGAAATTATTAGATCGGGATCATAAGGGATATTTTTTTCTTTTAAAGCACTTTTATATGCTGAAAAACGTTCTTGAGCCTCAAAATTACTTTCAGGTCCTCTAATGAACGCAATTCGCTTCGTATCATGTTTTTCAATAATATGGATTACAGCATCATACATCCCTTTCTTATTATCTGCAATTATACTATGCATTTTATCTATTTTCATAGATATACTAACGCATGGTAATTCTCTATATCTAGATAAAAATTTATGAAGTTCTTCACTACTAACATAATTACCAATAGCACACGTAAAAATAATCAATCCATCAACAATATCTGGATTTATTAAATCGAATATAATATTACATTGAGCTTGAAATTTATTCGGTATATTTAATGGTCTCCCAGAGTAATAGATTAAACTAATATTTTTTTGTCTACAATATTCAGAAATACCTTTGCTTAGTTTTTGTTGATAATCCTCATCAACTTGACCTAAAATACAACCTATTGTTAATTTTATATTATTCAAATTTGATTATTCCTGATTATTTGTAATGAAAACCTTCCCTATAAGATATTTAATATTAGAGAAAAGATAGATAATTATCCTTTTAGCATTATATATATAATTATTTTTAAAAATAAATATAAATTACTGAATCTAATTTTATTTTAAAATTCTTATTTTAATAATATTATAATCATATTTATATAAGTATCTTATAGGATAAAGAGATATATTATTGTTAGTAAGATTACTTTTATATTAATGATGATAATTTGAACTTCCCATAAGGAGCAGAGATAAATAAAAGTAGAATCAAAACAAGTATGCTTATTATCCCAAAAAGAATTCATTCATAATTCTTAATATATGAGATTAATTAAATATGGTTAATAAAAAAAAGTAATATTTTATTCATCTTAAAAATAAAAAATTATTATTAATTAATATAATGATAGATATCTTCTAATTTATTAATAATGCCAAAAATCTTTTTTTTATCATAAGGTTTAATATTTTCATCAATATTTTTCTTATGTTGTATCCAAACTGCATTTCCTCCAAACTCCGTAATTCCTATAACATCATTTTGATACATATCTCCTATGTGTAATATATGTCTTTTATCTAATAATGAATAACCTTGAAAGGCTTCATTAAAGATTATTTTTGATGGTTTTCTATAGCCAATTTCTTCAGAAAAGATAATTTTATCAAAAAATCTATTTAATTCAAATTTTTTCAAAACATCGTATCCATTTTTAGCATAAGAATGATCAGAAATTAAAACTAACGGATATTTATTTGATAAATCGGACAAGATATCTTTTACATAAGGATATAATTTTATATAATTGATTATTTCATAGAAATATTTTTTTGTTGCTTTTTTAGCCATTAAATTTAGATCTTCTGATTTTATACCGATAATAATTTTTTTTAGAACACAAGCCATTAATTTTACATGTTTTTTTTCTAAATAAGGTGGTTTTATTTTCAAATGATCTTTCCATGCTTCCATGTATACTTTATAAAAGTTGAGAAATTTTGTCTGAGGATAATATTTATTAAATGATTTGTAAGCAGAATATAATATTTTTTTTCTACTTGTTTCACCGCCATTAAGATATACAAGTGTATTAAATAAATCAAAGGATATTATTTTAAAAATCAATTTTACTCATATTATTGAAGTCTTAATTATAGAATTAATTAATTATAACTTTAAGTCAAATTATTAAAAATTAAAAATGATTTTTATTTTTTTCTTATTAATTTTCCAATATATCCATTAATTTTCTGAGTCGATACACCATCAAAAGCTTCTAAAACTTTATTTTCGATTAATTCTTTAATAGAATCTTTTAATAAACTTAGAGATACATTTTGCAATTCTTTAACCTTAATTAGTTTATCAATTGTTATTGAATCACCTATTTTTAAAATAATTTGTATAAAATTTTTAATATCCTCAATGGAATTGATTTCTTTTTTATTTTCGATAAAAATATCTTTAAAAAAAGGTTTTTCAGATGTTGAATTATTAATCCAATGATTTTCATTCATATTATTTATTATAATAATTATTTGAGCCATTTGGTCTTCTAGATTTTTAATTCTTGTTTCAAATGATAAAATAGCCGAATTTGGTTTTAATGTGGTTTTTTTTTCTTTTATTAATTTTTCAATTAATTTACTGAGTTTTTCCTCTGGAATTTTAAAATTGTTTATTTGTTTTATTAAATATGCCTTCTTTCCTTTTTTTAATTCAATATTACATTCTTTTGCTAATTTCTTAATATATGGAATGGTAAGTTCATTTAATTTATAAATTTTAAACACCAAACATATTATAATTATAGATTTTATCTTATTACTTTATTAAAGTTGATAAAAAAAATATTAAATTTTATTATTTATAATGACATAGGTTTTTTCTCAAGTAATAAATTATTTAAAAATTCCAGAGGATCATTACAAAATTTGTTAGTAAATTTAAAAGAAAATCTATGGAAATTCAAGCATGTTATAGTTATGAGAAATTACTTATGGCAATATAAATAGTTTATTAATAAAAAAAAAATAAGAAAAAAATAGGAGATTAATGAATAGAAAAATTTTAAGATTTTTATTTTAATTTTTTTTAATTCATATATACCAATATGATAACTTTAATATTAAATAAAAGTTATATCTTGATATTCAGATTGACTTTGTTTATCTTTAGCTATATCTAGTTCTCTCACTTCTTTATTCAGTTTAATAACAGCATTTCTTACATCTTCTTTGTTTTTTGTCCCAGTACAGACTATTTTTCCTGTACTGAAAATAAGGAACACAGTTTTTGGATTTTGCATTCTATAAATTAATCCAGGAAATACTTCTGGTTCATACATTGCATATTCCATAACAATTGCGCCCATGTTTAAATCAACATGAGTATGTAAGTCACCACTAGCGACAATATTTTGTATCGTTATTTCAGGTTCTCCGACTTCTATACCCGCCTTCTTAATCTTTTTAATAGCTTTATCTACAACAGCATCTGCTTCAGATGCTCTTCTCATTCCAGTGACAACCATTTTCCCTGTAGAGAAGATAAGAATTGTTGCTCTTGGTTTTTCAATTCTCATCACTAAGCCGGGAAATCTTTCAGGATTATACTCTACATCAATATGCTTACGAGCAATCTTAGTTAGATCAATTTTCTCTTGTATCTCGACAATTACTGTTGCTACAACGTTTTCAATCTTATAATCTATTTCATATTCTTGATCTTCGTCCAAATCATCATTATTTTTAATTTCTGTCTTAGCCATTTTCGTTCACTATTTAAATATTAATTATCCCTTATAAAATTCTTTTTTATATACCATAATTTGAATATATTGTTTCCTTTTAAATTATAATATTAAGATAAAATTATTAAGTGTATTATCAAAATATAAGAATTTTTTATAATCTTTCATAAGTGGGAATAATTCTAATATTTGAATTTGTTTTTCTCTCAAATTCTCAGATTCTATATATTTTAGATTATAAATATATATTTCTTTAAAAAGAATTAAATACACCTATAATAAAAATTTTGGCAAAAAACAAAACATTTTAGATTATAATTTATCAATTTTGTTTTAAATTTTTTTTATAATGTCCCGTTTTTAGCTTTTATTAAAATTATTTTTTAACTTGATTAATATCGTAAGAGATTTTTTCTTTTGTATCGACAAGTCTTCTAGTCGTTATTTTTTTTCTATTTGAATTCATTTTCTTTATTTGCTCATATTTTTTTGCTGGTCGTCCTATATAAATCCAATTTGGTTCTAAATATTGATTAATATGGGTTATTGTACAAGCTCCAAGGGTACAACTTTTACCAATAACTGTCCCAGGAGCAATAATGCAATTTCCTCCTATAACAACATGATCTCCAATTTTTACTTTTTTAATTAAGAGATAATCATCAATAATAATACTTGAGGATACAACAGCAGCTTGACCAAGCATTATATTTTTACCATATTCAATAAATTCAACATCAGACCATCCATCAAAAAGAGTGGACTTGAAATCAGCACGTACATCGCATATTTTAAAAGCAAAATTAGCGACCCATGGAAAACAAAAATTATTCCAAATCCAAAAAATAAATTTTTTTATTGATATTCTTAAACAATAAAAATAATAGTCATTATCCTTAAAATCTACTTTAAAAATGCCCTCTTTTGGTTTATGAATTAATTTAAAAATAATAAGTAAAAGCTTTCCAAAGATTAGACTTGATACTAAATAAAGACTCCACCAAGCTAAAATATCTACAAATAACAATAACATTCTCCAATGAAAAAAATCTTTATAGAGAGAAAAGTTAAAATAAGTCATAATCAATACTGAAGGGAGCATTAAAGATACTGAATGTAAAATAAGTAATATTAGAGTTGCTAATTTAGGATAAATTATAGCTCCGGTAGTAATTGGATAATTGGAAATATTATTTAAATTTAAATTTTCATTCTTTGAGATATTAATTTTATTATTTTCCATTAAAATCTTCT
Source organism: uncultured archaeon (assembly GCA_964525635.1). Taxonomy (GTDB): domain Archaea; phylum Asgardarchaeota; class Lokiarchaeia; order Sigyniarchaeales; family SOKP01; genus JAFGOA01. Next base: position 23,541 of record CAZGJX010000040.1, on the reverse strand, counting down.
CCTAATATTTCTTCTATTTCTTTTTGATTTAATCTTCTAATTGGAAGACCAGAATATATCCCATCGCCTTTTAATTCATCAAATTTTATAGTACAAGCTATTGGTAGAAAAGCTGAATTACTACCAACTTTTGATCCAGGTAAGATTCCGGTAATAGTTTCAAATGATACATTGTCTCCAACAGAACATCCAAAAATAGTTAAATTATCTTTTCCATAAACCCCATCAACTACATGATTTGTTAAATGAGTAAACGTGCCTAAATAGCAATTATCTCCCAAATTTATATTGCTATGCAGGAATGATTCTTCAATTGTAGTTCCCTTACCTAATTTATTTGAACCAAGAAACCTTAATTCCCAATTAATTAACCAAGGAAATGGTGAACGTATAAAAGAAAATATAGGATATTTAAAAAGAAAGGATTTAAAATGATAATAAAATAATATTTTTGCATTTATATCTAAATTTCTATCAAAAATCCCTTGATAAGAGCCTTTTCTATTTGCATATTTATAAAATATATTTGTAATGAAGGCAACAAAAAACAGATGGATAAGGTATAATGAGATTAATACTAGTGGTAAAGAAATAGAAATTAAAATTATGTCAATATTTAAAATTGATTTTATTATAAAGGGATTGATTAATAAATATGGTTTTAGAATTCCATAAAAATATATAAAAAATAAAAAACCAGGAATGAGAAACGAAAATCCCGTAATTATCCATCCTGAGGTAATATAAGTATAAAAAGGGACAGTTAATTGCTTAACTTCCTCTTGTAAATTCTCTGAAGTATCTTCAATTTCATAACAATCATTAAAAATTAATTTCTTAAATTGGTTGATATTTTTGATTATTGGTTTTTCACTAATTTTTATTGAAGGTACTCCTCTATATACGCTATTTGATTTTAAAATTTGATTAAATTTTGTCGTTGAATTTGCATCTAAGACTGAATTAGATTTTATTCTTGTTCCTGGTAAAACAACAGAATGAGTACCTATAATTACGTTATCTTCAATGACCACTTTTTTAATAATTAATTTATTTTGGATAATAAAACATGATACAATTAAACTTCCCTGACCTAGTTTAACATTTTTACCAATTTCAATAAATTCCGTATCTACCCATCCCTCATGTAGAGAAACTTTTCCATTTATCTTGGCTCCGAAAAATTTTAAAGTAAGGGTTTCAAGGTATGGAATTGATAATTGTCTTGCTATCCAAATTGGCCATTTCTTAATAACAGCCCGAATATTCCAAAAACAATAATCTTTATCTTGTTTAACTCTATCAAATATTCCTTCTCGTGGTTCATGCAAGAAATTCGCAAAGATAAGAAATAATTTTGCAAAAATTAGTGAACTGAAGAATAGAATTATTATATTAATAATAAAGGCAACAGGAAATAATACATAAAATATAATATTAACTTTATAATCAAATGAATCCCAATAATACCAAAACCAATAAATGGCGGGTTGAGCTCCCAAAGTCATAATTAACAGGTATATGATTAAATATCGCTTCTTCACAAGAGTATTTGTGGTTCTTGGACCTTCTCTAATTGATGATGGTATAGAAATAAAAATCACTATTATATTATTATAAATAGAATAAATCCAAAGTATATGCATTATAAGAAGGAAAACAATTAAATCTTATTAGTATAAAAGAATTAAAAAGAAGTAGAAGAATATGAATTAGAATTTATTTAATGTCTATTTAAAATACTATTTATTAAAAAACATTTTAGAGTTATTATGATTCATTTTTAAAGTCTTTAATAACTTCAATATTTTTATCAGAATCAATCGTAATTGCTAAAATCTGAAGCTCTTCATTCTCTATTGTTTCAGGGTCCTCCATTAAAAAATAAAAGATACTTTTTTTTGTATCAAAACCTATTTCCATTGAACCACATTCATCAGGTAATATTTTTTTTAATTCTGGAGGTGCTGAATTTAATAAAATTAAGTAAATAGAATCTTCGATTTCTCTCTGTTTATCTCTAAATTCTCTTAAAGTAGAAAAATCAAATTCCTGAAATGATTGCCCAACCTGATTATTTAAATCATTCCAATCCTTAAATAATTCTTTTATATCTCTATTTATTGACATGATTATTTTTATGATCTCTTTAGAATTAAAATTATCTATTATATTCCAAATAATTTTTATTTGAATTAAATTGAAAGAAATTAATAAATATCAGGTAGACATATTTTAAATAGTTTAAATATATATTAAGGTTTTTTTATGGATATAAAACTTTGCGAACCAAATTCTAAAGGTAAGATAAATCTTGAAGAATGTATAACAAATCGTAAAAGTATTAGACGGTTTAAAGATAAAGAAATTGAGATAGATATGATTTCCAAAATCTTGTGGGCGGCCCAAGGTATTAAATTAAATAATAGAACAGTCCCTTCTGCAGGAGCAACATATCCCTTGGAAATCTTTCTAGTGTATAAAAAAAAGGGATTATTCTATTTTAATTCTAAGGAAAATAAAATAGAACAAATTATTGGACTAGATTTAAGTTATAAATTGGCTATAGCCGCCTTAAATCAGATGTTTATAAATCAAGCAGCTATAAATATTATTATTTGTGCAGATTATTCAAGAACATGTGATAGATATGGAGATAGAGGAATAAGATATGTATATATTGAAGTTGGTCATTGTGCACAAAATATTCATTTAGAAGCTGTGGCTTTAGGATTAGGTTCTGTTCCTATTGGTGCATTTAGAGATATAGAAGTAAAAAAATTATTAAAATTACCAGAAAATCTTACACCCATTTATATAATCCCTATAGGTTATCCAGAATAAAATTGAATAGATTAGATTAAATTTTAAATAATTTAAGAATAAAACGATATGTCAACAAATAATGAATTTAAAAGTAATTTAAAATTAAAATCAATAGACGAGATTAATGAATTTATAATTCAATTGTCTAAAAATCCAAAGATAGAATCTTTAAAGATTATAGATTATTTTATTGATGAATTATCTAATGAATATTTAAATAAAATAAAGATTAATTTAATATATCTTTTAGGTAAAATCGCCTCTAATGTAAAAATAAAAGATAAATACATTAATTTCTTATTAGAACAACATGCTATATCTGATCGTTGGGTTAGAAATGAAATTATTATTGCTTTAAAATTTATTTCTCAAAATCAAAATTTAAATGATAATATAAAAACACTTTTATTGAATTCTTTAAATGAAAGTTATTTGCCTATTGTAAGTAATGTATTAGATATATTTTTAAACTTTGATAATATAGAACAAGCTTTAATGAAAAATATATTACAACTTTTAAATATAGGAGATCACACAATTTCAATATTATGTAAAAAAATTCTAAAAAAAAACATAAAAAATGAAATACAATTATTTGAAATTTTGAATGAAGAAAATTATTATAAAATAATAAATAATAGAATGTTTAGACAGATTATAGTCTCTTTTTTTAATTCTATTTTAGATTTAGAGTCTTTCAAAAGCATAATAGAAAATTCATCTTGGGAAGTGAATATTAAAGAATCTTTTTTAAAAGAAATAAATACATTTCAAAAAATCTTATTAAAAGTGTTTTAGTATATTTATTCTATTTAGATTCTTAATTCAAATCATCAATTATTTTATTGTGATATATAATATCATTAAAAATTCTTATGAGAATTTTTATAATGTCTCTTGGATTCCCATCATATTTATTATATATTTTTTTTAAAATATTTTTATTTAGTGGATAATAAGGATTTTTTAAATTAACTAAAAAATCTGATTGATTTATAGATTTTAGGAATGTTTTTATACTTTTTTTATAAAAGCTATAAATATCTTCTTCTTCAAATTCCATTAAATATAATGGTTCTTTAAAATTGGTTAAAAGTTCGTTAGCTTCTGTTTTAAAAAGTTTTTTTATTTCTTCAAGCTTCTTAACTGAATTTAAAGTGATTATTTTTCTTAAATTTTTGATTTCCTGTAATTTCACAATTTTTTTCAAAATGTTTTTAGCATTGATGCTATCGGAGGGTTCATCAGACCCATAATACCAACTAGAATCAAAGAAGATTTCAATTTCTTCTTCTTCTCTCAACAATGTTATTATTTTATCAAAATCATCAATAAAAATTATCGTACCTAATTTTGAATTTTCAATTAACACTTTTAACATTGTAAAAGCATTGGATTTTTCCCTTAGGTCGTTATTTACATCCAACATAGATAATTCCCTAACATTCATCAATTCTCCTAACAGATAATCTTCAGCATCAATCCTGTTATAAGGATCTAATTGGTGAGAGGTTATTACATTTATAATATCTTTCAATGAGGATTCATCAAAGATATCCTTCCATTCATTAAATGCATTTATCCGTGCTTTTTCAATGTCAGGGATGGGAAAAAAGCCATATTTTTTCTCTAGTCCACTCCATCTATTGCATAATTCTTGAGTTATTTTTCTTAGATTTAAAACTCCTAATTCCTCAATAAATTCGGAATAAAGATTATAAAAGAATTTCTTGTAAATATTATCTAAAGATATGTAAATGACATTAAATTTTTCCTTCAGATGATGTTTTAGAGACCAAAAGATATGTGTCTTACCAACACCAATATCACCAACTATAGGTAAAAGGAAATTTTCATTACCTTTAATAATGGATATTAAAGATTCTAATAAATTATGTCTTGACTTAACAACATCTAAAATTTCTTCAATTTCGCCTGTAGCTACAAAATTATTAAAAGGATTTATTTTAACTTTTAACAATTTTAGAAATTTTAATTTTAAATTCTCCCATAAAAGCAATTAAATCATCTCATTCTTTTATTGCTTCAATACCTATAATAATTATATATTTAATGAGTTTATCAGCAACATTAACAATTGATTCATAACTAATAGAGAGATTCCCTTTTTTATTTCTTCCTATTATTAATGTTCCGTAAAAGATAGGGTTTCCAGATTGATCTACGACCACTCTATCCGCAATACAAATCCCATTGTGAATTAGAGCTATTGGATTTTTAAGAATTTCACCCTTAAAAAAATCTAAATGATTTATTTTTATTTGATTTTCATTTAATAATAATCCTGCTGAATGTAGTAAATTAATAGTATATGGAAAAGCATCTGAAAATCTCTCCTTGTCAAATTTTTCTACTAAATCCTCAGGAATTAAGATAGCGTAATCTATTGAGTCATCTCTTAAATTATATGAATAATTTGAGCTCATGGAAAATGCCTCTTCTTTTCCTGGTAAAATAGATTCAAATCCTACCATAAGACCTTTTGTAATTTCAAGACTATCATCCTTTAAATTAATTGAATCAGTTAGAATGATATTTTCATTTTTACACTTAACTATAATAGAACCATTAAACTTTCCATAAGTTTTAATGCTCTTTATAGAGTCAAAGATAATATATTTCTTATTAAGGGTCATATCATAATTTTTATTTCAATATTTTTTTATTTAATAAAATAAATCTCTAGCTTTCTCACATTAATATTTTATATTATAATTTGATATAATAGATTATAAAATATATTTTTAGTTCATTATATTTCAAATATAATTATGGGTAAACAAATATCTTCTCTATCAAAATCAGAAATTCTTGAAAGAGCTAACCAATTTATATACTCCACTGGAATAAATGATGGCACATCCGAACTTTGCAAACAAAATATGAAGTATGGGCTAGCACAAATGCACTTGATTCAAGAAAAATATGGATTTGATCCCACAGCAATGTTTATTTCATCTCCTGATGAAACAATTTCAAGAAATAAATTTCGATGGAATTCTGGTTTTGGATATGGCGGTAAGATTGTTTGGGGTTCTGGAAATGATGAAATCTTGTTTTTAAATACAAAACCTAATCAATGTGGGATATTTGTAGGTGGATTGTCAGAGCAAATAGACCCTTTTGACATAATAAAAAAAATAGATGAGATAAAACAAAAAGAAATTTATCATCAAAATATATTATTAAATTGGGATTTCGGTATAAGTAATCATTTTATCAGCTTATTTGAAACAAAATATCTCTCTGATATTGAATTTCCTCCATATATTTTTCTTATTCATGGTTCCGCACCTGAACTACGTGGGGATAAATATGGTATAGGAATATATATCGATAAATCTGATAATTTAAAAAATATAGCGATAAAGGAGAACACTCCTTTCGGAAATCAATATATTTTATTAGATTCTAATGTAAACACATATATGGAATTAAATAATAAAGTATTAAATTTTTCAAAAAATAAAAGAGAAATTATTGCTAAATATTTATTTGAAAATAATTTTAAAAAAATTTGTGATCAACATCACCAGTTTCTAGAAAATCCAAATAGTATTTATTTGGGAAGTAATTGTACGAATATAAACAGTAATATGATTGAGTCTAATATTTTTCCTATTGCGTTAAGATCTGATTTACCCGCATACCTTTTTGAAGGGAAAAAAAATCTATCAATAACGACTATAAAAAATCAAAATTTCATAGAAAGAGCAGAAAAATTTGAAGTTTTAGAAAAATTACAAAATGCGAACATTTTACCACATGGTGCTGGATATAGATTTCCGGATATTAAAAATGTAATGGAAGTATTAGAATATAAGGATCAACGCTACTTTGTCCTTGCGTGTAATCATAAAACAAAAAAGATTATAAGAGAACCAACAAACGTACAATTTGAATACCGTGGTAGAGATATTATACTTAAAACACTTCAATTAGATTTGGGTGGAATTATAGCAAGATTAAATCCTATCTTTAGTTTAAAATTATAATTAAAAAAGTAAAAAAAAACAAGTAATAAATTTGTTTTACTACGAATATTTATTCTATTTTAGATCCCGATTTAATCTCTTTATCAATTGTTAAAATAGAAAGATTATCGCCTTCAGTAGCAACTAATAACATTCCTTCACTTAAGATCCCTCGTATTTTCTTGGGTTCCAAATTAGTTAATACAATTATTTTCTTTCCGATCAATTCTTCTGGTTTATAACTTTCAGCTATACCAGCAACTACAGTTTTTTTTTCATCATCAAATTTAATTGAAAGTTTATATAGCTTATTAGCTTTAGGAATATTCTCGACATTTTCTATTTCAGCTACTCTTATATCCAATTTCCTAAAATCTTCATATGAAATCATTTCAATTGCCTTTTTATCTCCTTTTTCTTTTCTTTTTTTTATTTTATTAAGGTTTTCTTTTATCTCTTCAATATCCATTTTTTTGAATAGTGGTTTTGATTGTTTTACAATTTTTCCTACTTCCATATAATTATCATTAATACTGTGCCAACCAAGTTCATTTAAACTCTTATTTATATTTAAATAATCTAAAATTTTTTGAGATGTATCTGGAATGAATGGCCCTAATAAAATAGCTAAAGCATATACAAATTGGGAACATAAATTAAAAACATGCCCCGCTGCTTTTTTATTTTCCTTAATAAGATGCCAAGGGGCTTTATTATTTAAATATATATTGCCTTCTCTGGCAAATTCAACAATTTTTCTTATTGCTTTTCTTAAATTAAAATTAATTAAATAATTTCCTATCTTTTCAGAGATATTATCTAATTTATTAACAAACTCTTTATCCTTCTCATCTAATTCAATTTTCTCTGGTATTTTACTATCAAATTGATCATTAATAAAAGTCAGAGTTCTATGAATAAAATTACCGATGACATCATTTAAAGTATTCATATTATTCTCAAATTCAGACCATAAGAATGATGTATCACTTTTTTCAGGTCTATTAAGTATTAAATTAAATCTCCAATAATCTAATGGTGCTATTTCTAAAGCTTCATCAATCCATATTCCAACACCATGAGATTTTGAAAATTTTTCATTTTCAAACATTAAAAATTCTGTAGATGAGACATTATATGGTAAGATAAATTTATCATTCACTTTTTCTTTTTCATTATATGCCATCAATAATCCAGGAAATACAATTAAATGAAAAATTATATTATCTTTCCCAATAAAATATACTGTTTTGGTATTTTCATCATTCCAAAAATAATTAAATCTCCTTGGATCATTTATAATATTTTCAGCCCATTCTTTAACTGCAGATATATAACCTAATACGGCTTCAAACCAGACATATATACTTTTAGACTCCGCTCCTTTAAATGGTGCAGAAATGCCCCATTCTAAATCTCTAGTTATTGATCTTTCAGGTATACCTTCTTTAATACTATTAAGACATACTTGTCTTGCATTTTGAGGTATAATATCATTATTCTCAATTAAATTTGCTAATTTCGATTGTAATTTGGGAAAGTTCATGTACCAATGTTTTGTTTTTACTATCTTTGGTGATTTATTACATATAGCACAACGTGGTTCTTTTAATTCTAGTGGAGTTAAAAGTTTTTGACATTTATCACATTGATCTCCTCTTGCATTTTCAAAACTACAATTAGGACATATCCCTTCTACAAATCTATCGGGAAGGAACAAATTGTCATTAAAACAATATAACGATTTTATCTTTTTCTCGAAAATATATCCATTTTGTTGAATATGAAGATAAAATTTTTGAACAAAATCTATATGCACTGAATTATGTGTTTGAGTATAATTATCATAAGAAATCTTCCATTTTTTAAATAATTCCTTAATAATATTATGATTGTCCATAGCTAATTTCTCTGGGCTCATATTCTTTCGTTTTGCAGCTACAGCTACAGGAGTTCCATGCATATCGGATCCTGAAACAAACACAACTTCTTCATTTCTTAATCTAAGGAATCTAGCAAATATATCTGCTGATAAGACACTTCCGATTAGGTTGCCTAAATGCGGTGTTGCATTTACATAAGGCCAAGCTGATGTTATAATCCATTTTTGTTTTTCTTTTAAAGTTTTTCACCTCAGATAGATATTCAATATAATTCAAATTTCCACATTTGAAATAATCTATATATTTTTTTTAAGAAAGAAAGGTATTTAATTAATTTTACCATCTCTATATATGAAAATAATAATTTTTAGCATAGAAGTATGAAAAACTCCTTAAAATTTATTGCTCAAAGACAATTTGACTTCCACAATATCTACAAGCTTTTATTTCTTTATACATCTTTTCAAGACAAGGTTTATGATAATATGACTCACATTTTTCACATTGAAATACTTCATAATCGCCCAAAAAGATACTGTGACAATAAGAACAAGAAGCATTGACTTGATTGACCATTTCTTTATTTATGAGTATCATTTTAGTTGAATGTGAGCTGGCATCATTTATTATTTTAATCTTTTGTGAGTCTTTTTCAATTTCATCAACAATCTTAACAATAGTTTGTGGTACTCTCAATAAAAAATAGCAAAAAGGACAACGAAATACATTATTTTTATATTCTGTTTTTCTAGCCCATAATGCAGCACACGATAAATGCATTGGACGATCACAAGAAGGGCAATATCTTCCTTCAGAAAAGAAGTCAGCACTAGTTAAAGCAGCCTTTACAGAATGGCAAATCTGACATTTTTCTTGACCTATACCTTGATTACTCATCATCATCCGAATTTCCATAATTGTGGGACGTCTTAAAGGTAGAGAAATTTCATTGAGAAGGGGTGGAATTTCTTTTTTTTTGTATGGTGAAAAATAATCTGACGTTTTTTTCAAACTTTTTTTTGAAGCAAAAGTTTTTCCTGCGTTGATTATTGCTTTTGTATTATTAAAAAATCCAAATTCTCCCCCAGTTATTTGCGAAATCCGTTTTAATGTATTATCTTTATAATTATCTGACAGCCCTATTTGGCAGGTATCTATAATTATTCCTAAACCTTTTGCTAAATTAATAATCTTATTTACCTTTTCAGATGTTTCAAATTTATTATCACTTATTATAATGATTCTAGGATTTTTTCCTCCTATTTTACGCATTTCTTCAACTAAAATCTGCAAAGCAAAAGCTATAGCATCTTTTAAAATACCTTTACCTGAAACATTGATCTTTTTTAGTGTATTAATTAATGATTCTTCATCATTTAGAAAATTACATAATTTTTGAGGTGTCTTTCCAAAACTTAATATTGAGATTCTATCTTTTGGATCTATTTGAAATTTACTTTGAATAAAATTTGAAGCCATTTTTAGAGCAATTGTAATTCGATTTGGCTTAAAATCACTTCTTAACATAGATCGTGAAGCATCAATTAATAATACAGTATCTTCTATTTTTATGTCTTCCAATTTTTTTCATGCCTCAGAATTTTTTGAATCGTAAGAGGAAGATAACCTAAATATATTAAAATCTTTTAGGCTCAAATATATTACCATATTTAAATATTAACTTTTTAAAAAATTATAAGCAAATAAACTATATACTTTTATTGAGTTTAAAAAGTCTTTAATTTCAATAAATTCATTAGTTGAATGTGCTGAAGCTGCATTTCCCGGTCCAAATAAAATTGTTTCTTTACAATATCCAGAATTTCTAAGATATAATGCATCTGAACATGCTGGATAAAGGAAATAAAAAGGTTCATGTTTATATACTTCCTTAACAATATTGTAAAATTTCTTTAATATTTCAGAATTTTTCCAATTTTCCCAATAAGATGCTTCTTTATTAAGAAGTATTTCATAATCGATAAATATATCTTCAAAACCTTCTGATTGATCTTTCATTTTATAACCTAATTTATTAACCAGTTTCTTTATAGCGTTTAAGATATTTTCTGTTTTTTGTGATGGAAGTAATCTAAAATCAATAACCATTTCACATTTATCAGGAATTACATTATCCTTTATACCGCCTTTTATTATTGTTACACTTTTAGTAAAAGTTGTTAAAGCATTTATAAAATTTTGCATCAATTTTTGTTCATTATAAAACTTCTCAAATGCATTTTTATTTGGAAATGTTTTAGATACCAATTCCTTTAGTTCCTCTAAGCTAATAGGAGGTTTTGATTTAGGAATTATATTATCTATCTCATCCAAATTATTAATAATATCATTTATCATATAAATTGCATTTTTCCCCATAGACGGGATAGATGAATGACAAGAAATCCCATTAGCTATAATTTTTACTTGTAAATGTCCCCTTTCACCTAAAATGATAGATTTTGGAAGTGGATTAAAATTTGTTGGTTCTCCTATAATTGCAAAATCACAGTTGAATGAATTAACTTTATTTTTTATCATCCATTCCGTACCTTGATCTCCAGCCGTTTCTTCATCTGCTACTGCATTTAAAATTATATTGCCATTTATTTTTAAATTTAAATCCTTTAAAATTTTTAATGTTAATATCATTGCTGCTAATCCTCCTTTCATATCAGCAGAACCTCGACCATAAATATATTTATTTCTTTTTATATAAGCAGATAGAGGTGGATATTTCCATTCATTAATATCTCCTGATGGTACAACATCCATATGCCCATTTAAAATAAGATTCTTAGACTTAAAATTATCATTTAAACAAGCTAGTAAATTAGCTCTGTTAACACCAAACTTAAAGATTTCAGAATTTATATTTTCTTTATCGAAAAAATCTTTTATTTTAATTGCTATATTTAATTCATTACCTGGAGGATTATAGGAATCTATTTGAATTAAAGACCTTAAAAATTCAATAAAATATTCTCGATTATTTTCTATATAATTAATTATTAATTCTTCAGACATTTTATATGAATCCCTATAAATGTTATTCTTTTTAATAAATATAATTCTATTAGATATAAAAATTCCTTTAGGATGAGATATTTTTAATAAATTTAAAAAATTTAGGAAATTTTAATATTATTAAATAATTTAATTAATAATAAAATAAGCTACAAACGGTTATTTGATTGCTTCATCATAAAAAACAATTTAAAAACAAACTATTCGCTTGCATAGTTATTGCTGTATTTTTAATAAGTAGCTTCTCAATATTTAATTTTCAAGGAGCTAACATTAAGAATAATATTAATGAAGAAAATAATGGAACTAACCTATTAAATACTAGTTCTGATATTGATATTCCTTTTTCAGGAGTTGGAGATGATCAAGAGGGAAGATTATATTATGAAAATCGATCTGTCTCCCTAAATAATAATAATGGAGAGTTTAACATTACTGCTCCAAAACAAAATACGTATTTGAATTATGGAGATATGTTTTTTGAATTTGAAGAAAATTATGTAGCTAATCATACAATAGAAGATGATAATGCTCTATCAATTAATCCAGATAAATTAATATATTTTAGTTGTACTGAAGATGGTTCGGAGTTGAATGTAGACCATGGAATTTCATACGGAACATTTGAGAATCAATTTTACGGTTATAATAATGATACAAAAATGAGGATTACAACAAGTGATGGAATAATTAACTTTACAATAAAGGCCAATTTTTCTGGAACATTCTTCCGAGCACCAAGTAATGAATATGGAAGAGTTAATTTTCAAATAGAAAAGATACTTGGCTTCTTAATGGATTTTACTTATAATCTAACAGCTGATGCTGATTTGACAATTTCAATTTTAAGACGTGATAATTCATGGAAAAATATTCATGGACCAATAACCTTAAGTTCAGGAGCTTCAAAAGAAAGAACTCGATTATCAAAGAGAATAATAAATGAAAATCTTAATCTTGTAAATGATACGAATGATTGTACTTATATTAATTTTTATCTCAATAGTGGGACATCTGATTACGAAATTGAATTATACGAGTTTACATTCAATGCAACTTATGCTTTTGAAATTCCTATTGATATTAATGAACCAATAGCATTAGAATTTGATATTAGAGGAAATAATACTATAGTAAACGGATTTTATGCTTGGATAAGAACTATTGATATTCCTTTAGCAGCAACTACAGAATTAAAAATATCAATATATAAATCAGATATTATTATAGAAAATAGAGGCAACATTCCTAATTTTGATGAGGCTATTCCTGAAACTGCGGAATTAGCATATTCAACGGTATTATTAAATTATAATAAAGATGGAGTCAATTATTTTGAATTTAATACCATAGAAACACTTGACTATTATAATTACTTCATTATCATAGAAGCAAATAATTCAGATGTATATAGATTAATCACAATTGACAGAAGAACTGATTATGGAGATAACGAATATGATCATCTTCTAAAAAGATATGATTTTGGAGATAGTGCATGGCAACTTGCGGAAATCCAATCAATAGGTAATGGTCCCGTAGGTTCAGGTAGTTTAGATGCAAGTTCATTTAAGTTAAATGTCACTAGAGGATATATGCCATCAGATTTTAAAATAAATGGTAATGAGACCCTTGTTATTAAAGGTATACCATTAGAAGACACTTCTGATAAAAATTTTAAATACAGATTTAGTACTAATCATTATATGAATCAATGGGGTGTTGGTCTTTGGAATAATTCAATAATAGATCCATTTTCAAATGGTTTAAATCCTGACTTTCAAATTGATTTGATTTGGAATACCACTATTACTAATGACTTCTATTTTAATGTCTCCTATTATGTAAAAGCTTATGAAAGATATGATACTTCCGTCACCTATAGTGTAAATTATGATGAATTACCACTATGGACAATTACTTTTAACGTGATATTTGAGATTGCTTTATGGAATTTTACTGAACTGTGGTTTATCTACCCATATTATTTTGACAGTAGCCATTTGATTACACCATTATCAACCCCTGATAATGTTATAAGCGAGACTAATGGAGAAGAACCATTAAATAATAACTATGATAAATTAATTTTATCATATAATATGACTGAGGAACAAAATGGAGATTATATTCTTAAGGCTAGAAGTTTCAACGCAGTCAATAAAATCTACAGTTATCTTAATTATAATGATAATATATGGGAAAGTCAAGGATTTATGCATGGAGATAATATGTCTATAGGTGTAGATATAGGTGGTCCAGACTATTTAGGGCCTCATGATGGGTATGCAAATGCGACTTTATATTATCCTGATGAATCAGTATATCTTAATATTGAAGATTTTTCAGGAACTCTAAGTGATAATTTTAAACAACTTTATTATGAATTTGATGATCAAATTCTGTTAAATATCGATGAAACTATACCAGTATATGGGACATATAAGTTAGGAATCTTTTGGAATAATGGTTCTTCAATAGGTTGTAGAACATTACCTATTTACATAGATCAATATGATGTATCATTTGGAATATTAGAATATGATCGAGAGGATGACCAAAATCTACTATCTGTGTCGAAAATTGCGAAAGAGGCCGAACCTATAGAATCTCAATATTATAATCTATATATTGGCTCTATTAATAAAACAATGGATTTTCCTTCTAATTTTTATGCAATCAATAATTCAAATATAAATATTGAATATACATATGAAGTTTCTGGTTATGATTTAAATGTAGAACTCAGAAATTTCCTCCAAAATGAGACAATTATCAATCCAGAGGAGCAGATAAGTTTTAATATAACTTTAGAAAATAAAGATCCATATATAGATCTCGATATGAAAGTGTCTGTTGATCTAGTATCTTTGATGAATGAAGAATGGATCATAGCAAGTGATATATCTGAAGTTAAACAATTATCACAAGCAGGAGATCCAAATGGAGATTATATCAAGGACTTTACAGTAGAATTAGATATACCTACATTAGAAGCTAACGGATTTTGGCCAGGTGTTAATGCTCCAATAAGATTAGGTGGAGCTAAGGCTATTGTTACAATCTATATTGAAGATGAGGCAATAGGTACATATGATTGTCCAGACAATGCATTACTTGTTGATCAAACAGAGAGTGAATTTGAAGGATATATCATTTCATTAAAAAGTTCTATATTATCCTCAGCTAAAGCAATGCATAAGGTTTTTCAAAGAGAAGATTGTACATACCTTCCTGATAATACAACATTTATAGCGAATATAGTAGATACTCACTATATTAGTAGTTATTCACCATTTTTATCATCATATCAACTAAAAGCAAAAGGTATTTTCCAAAATATAGCAATTACGCCAGAATCATTTATGAATGGTAATGAATTTAATATAAGTTCACTATTGACTACTGAATTTGATAAAGTTTTACCAGGTGAATCTGTTACTTGTCAATATAATGATAGTGGAATATGGGTAGATATTTCAGATTCACCCCAAATAACAGATTCCAAAGGATATTCTCTATTTGAAATAGATACAAGTGTATTGGGCATTGAGGAAG
The DNA here is from genome assembly GCA_964525635.1 of uncultured archaeon. Taxonomy (GTDB): domain Archaea; phylum Asgardarchaeota; class Lokiarchaeia; order Sigyniarchaeales; family SOKP01; genus JAFGOA01. The sequence continues at coordinate 8,252 of CAZGJX010000040.1, read as the reverse complement.
ATAAAATAACACTTAAATTAATCTGGAATGGATCAAGTATTTACTTGAAAAATACTGAAGAAATAACTATAGATTTTTTCTCATTAGTTGATGAAATTACTGTTAATGCAGTAATACTTGATTCAGTTATATATAGAAATAAGGATTCCTATCTACAAGTTAGATTAACTAATACGGGTACAAGTAATCTAAATATATCAGACATATCCCTTATATTTACAGGTATTAATCCAAAATACCAAATAGTTGCACAAGATATTTTGGTATTAGAAAATTTAAAATCAGGTCAAACTACTAGATTAATACTTGAAATAAAATTTAAAGATATACCTACAAATACATTGACCTTTAATATTACTGTCGAAGGAAAAAATATTGAAACTGAGGTAAATTATAGTATAAGTATTAATATTAAAGCTGATGTATTAGATAGATCTATTATTGAAGATATCAAAAATCAAATAATGATATTGATTATTTCTATTATAGCTTTAATCTGGGTAGCAAGTCTTTATTATTCATATCGCTTAAAGAAAAGAATTGAACGCCCAATTGAAAAACCAGAGAAAAAACGACCGCGAAAAGGTAGATATGTCAAAGTTTCAGAAATACCTCAACCAGAAGAAGAAGAAAAAGTCCCAGAAAAGAAAAAGACAACTGATTTAGATTCATTATTAGAAGAAGAAGGATTAGAAGATTAGATCTGATTTTCTAATCATAATCTTTTATTTTTATTATTTTATTATTTTTTAAAAAAGAGAAAAATAAAAATTATAAATTCGAAATTGAAATTAAATTTCTTTTAAGTAGTCCTAATGATGCTCTACCATCTATTCCAGCAAGAGCAATTAACACAACTTTTTTAGAACCAACTAATACAGCATAACCTTTTTCTAACTCGATAGTTGTATTTTTAACTGATCCTTTACCAATATCTTTTCCTAGGGTATTAGAATCATTAAGAATCTGTGTACAAGCTTTAGCTATTTTTGAATGATTCATTTCTGTAATTGTTTGTCCAACAATCACTTTTCCACTAAGATCAGCAGCAATTAATCCTTCACATTCTGGAACAATATCCATTAATTCCGCTAATTTACGCTCAATATCTTGTTTACTCATCTTTGTTAATAGTCCTCTTTTAATAATTTAAAATGAAAAATAAGTAATAATTATATCTTAAATATCTATATCATCATAAAAAATATTAAAATTATTAAATCTTGTTATAAAATAAATTTAAAAATCATATATTTAATTTATTATCTTCCAAATTTTTTTTTTATTATTAATAAAAATTATTCTCCTAATCTTATTTAAATGAATTTATTGTCTAAAAATTTGTAGAGAAATAGAATTTAAAATATATAATTATAAAAATAACTAAAAAAACATTTTATCATATATATAATAATAAGATGATTTTTGAAAGTTTAAAGAGAAAATTATTTTAAAATAATAAGAATCAAATTAGCTTCTAAAGCAATCATTATTTCTCCTTTTCCTGTTTCTAAACGGATAAATTTCAATGATCCTTCCTTTAAAGCCTCAACTACTTGTTTTCCTTTACCTATTAAAGATGTAACAAATGCAGAAATTTCCTCACTAAGATCTATGTCAAGATTTGATTTAATAGGAAGTCCACTTGAATCACAAATAATAACTCCTCGTACTCCCTCTTTATCTTCAAATCTTCTAATAATAGCCTTTACTTCATTAACATCAATCAATTTATTTTCTCTCGATAATGTTTTTATTTAATAATAATAATAAATTCACTCTTTAAAAATTATTGCTATTAATAGAATGTTATTCTTATGGGAAAAAAATAACCAAAATACGTTAAAAAGATTGTTCCTAAATTTGATTTTTAATAATTAGAAATTTCTATAGAAAGTATTTTTTAAATAGATTAAATCGTTTTTCTTCATCTATAGTTGTAATATCCATATGACCAGGAAAAATAATAAAGTTATTTGTAATTTCAGGATTATTAATTAGTTTATTTCGTATACTTGAAAATAATTGACTTTGATTTCCACCATTAATATCTGATCTACCAATACTCCTTCTGAATAATAAATCCCCAGTGAAAATGATACCATCAATTTCTTTATTATCATATATCTTTATATCATTGGAATAATATGATAATGAACCTGGGGAATGTCCCGGGGTTTCTAAAACATTGAGATTTATATTTCCAATTTCAATAATATCTCCCTCTTCCAACCATCTATCTGCTTCTTTTTGATTATATATTCCAGAATTGTATTCCTTCCTGCAATACATCAATGGACATTTAAAATATCTTTTTATTTTTCCTACTTTGAAAGTATGATCAAAATGCCCATGTGTAAGTAATAGAGCAATAGGTATTGCTTTTTTTTTTTCAATACTTTCTATTATATATTTTGCTTCTCCTCCAGGATCAATTATAATTACTTCTTTTGTATCATCAGATCCAAAAATATAACAATTTGTACCTAGAGGCCCTACTATAAGTTTTTCTAAAATCATAACTAAATAATATTGTTTAGGAGGAGTAATTTAGTTTTATATTGATAAGGAATATATAAAATAAAAACTATTGAATTATAAAATATGGAAATAATGAAAAAAAAATAATTTGCTTAATATGAATTTAAAAATAGCGATTATTCAGATGGAAATAAAGGATGGAAAAAAAGAAGAAAATATTACTAATGCATTATCAATATTGGAATCTTTAACAAAAGAGGAAAAAAAGCCTGATATAGTATGTTTTCCTGAATTATTCACTACAGGTTTTGATTTAAAGAATATAAATAATTATGCTGAAGAATTCTCTGGAGAATCTTTTAATAGAATAAGTAAAATTTCTAAAAATAATTTTCTTGTGATTGGTTCTATATTAGAGAATGAAAAACAAAAATTTTACAATACAGCATTCATTATAGGTAAAAATGGTGATATATTAGGCAAATATAGAAAGATTCATCTTTTTGCACCGATGTTAGAAAAACAATATTTGACTCCAGGTGAATTAATTCAAATATTTAATATACCTGAATTAAATAATATGAAATTAGGATTAGCAATTTGTTATGATATAAGATTTCCAGGATTGTTTAGAAAAATGGCATTAGAGGGAGCACAAATTATTTTTATTCCTTCTGAATTCCCATCACCAAAAAATGATATATGGAGAACTTTAATCATGGCTAGAGCAATAGAAAATCAATTATTTATTGTTGGTATTAATCGGGTAGGTAAAGGTGATTCAAATCATTTTTTTGGTAATTCAATAATTACAAATGGTAATTCTCATCATATCCTAGGTTCTAATCAAGAAATAAAGATAATTGAAATAAATTTGCATGATTTAATAGAAATAAAAAGTCAATTATCAATATTAGATGATTGTAGGTTTGATTTATATAAATTGTAAAGGTTTCAGAAAAAATAAATAATTTATTTAGATATTCGTAATTCCTTCTTATATAAGAAAAATAGTGTTATTAGAATTATTCTAAACAATATATCTATGAAGGTATGTAAAATGATTTTAAATAAAAAAATAAAAAAAATAATTTTAATTTTAATTATAAATGTATTTTTATTAATATCCTTCACTAGTCTACAAGTTAAAAATAATGTTATGAATGATTTAATTTATGAAGGAGAAAATAATATTGAAAATAAAAACAATATTCAAATTGCCGCTGATGATATATCTGTATGGATAGAAAAATGGGGTAGCAGGAGTACAAAAGTCGGTGAAACAGGATATGATATTGCTATTGATGATTTGGATAATATTTATATAGTTGGATCCCAGACCAATTACAATTCAGGTTTAACTTCAGTTATTCTTTTAAAATATGATACAAATGGAACTTTGTTATGGGAAGAATCATGGAGTTTATTAGACCAAACAATGGCAAGTGATATGGCAATTGACAATACAAATAATTTATACATTGCTGCAAATACAAAAGATTCTAATAATAATGAAACAGTCTGTATTTTAAGATATAATTCTAATGGAGTTCGCCAATGGAATGTTACATGGGGGGATTCTTTTTATGTGAATTATGCAACTGGAATTGCTGTAGATAATTTAGGAGATGTATATGTTGAAGGTTATACAGAATATACAGTAGATGAATCTGAAATCTTTTTATTAAAATATAATTCTAATGGAGTTATGCAATGGAATGAGACATGGAATAAACCAGGAGTAGATCTAGGAGGAGATCTTTTTATCGATAATGCTACAAATATATATATTACAGGTTCTACTCAACCAAGTGGAACGTTGGATGATCCTGATTTATTTATATTAAAATATAATTCCTCAGCAGAAATACAATGGTATAATGCATGGGGTTTTTCAAGAGAAGATGGAGGAATTGACATAACAATGGATAATTCAAATAATCTTTATGTAGCAGGATTTAGTTCTAAACCAGGAACAAAAGAAGAATATGATATATGTTTAGTGAAATTTAATTCCTTAGGAGTTTTACAATGGAATACCACCTGGGGCGGAAAAAGCGGTGAAATATGCAATGGTATAGCATTAGATAGTCTTGATGATATTTACATTATTGGTTCAACAGAGAGTTATGGTTCTGGTAGTGTAGATTTGGTTTTATTAAAATATAATTCTACTGGTGATTTATTATGGAGAGCCATTATGGGAGATGAATCTGCCAATTTTGGATTCGCGATAGCAATAGATGGTCAAGATAATATTTATATTACAGGACTTACAGATTATAAACCTGGTGAAAATCTTGGTAATTTATTTTTATTAAAGTATGATCCTGATTATAATTTCTTTCCCTATGAGGAAGAAATACCCGGATTTGATTTACAATTTCTAATTGGTATAATTTATATATCTACAGTAAGTTTAGTTATCATAAAAAAAAGAAGTAAATTAGTTAGAAAGTAGAGGCAATTTTAAAAGATTTTTTATATAAATTTTAATTGAATTAATCTTTTAGTTGTTTTTCTTTTTATTTTTAGTTAAATGTTTTTCAATATAATATTATCATGTTTTGAAAAAGGGATTTACTGAAAAAACATAGAGATATTAAATTTAGAGAATAATACGGTTTTGGATAATTTTATGTTGTTATTATATTTTTCTTAACTTGTTAAACTATTTATAGGTAAAAGTATAATTTTTATAAAAAGAGTTTATTTTTTTTTTTAATTTTTCTCAAAATAACAATAAAAGAAGATATTGCTACAGGTAATAACATTATAAATCCTGGAATTTTATTAGGAGATGATGGTGTTCCTGTCCTTGCACTTGAAAAAACAGATTTTAAACTTTCTTTGCCGTAAGTATTTAGAGCACTTATCTTATAAAAATATAAAGTATCTAGTTCTAAATTGATATCTGAATAGAAATTAGAACTAGTTTGATCGATATATTGATAATCTCCATCAATTGATAAACTTCTATAAATATTATAATGGTCTATATTAAGTTCTTGATTATTATACCAATTCAAATCAATTCTACTGGAATCAATTACTGTTGCGATGAGTCCTTTAGGAATTCCTGGGGGGGGTTCAGTAATAGGAAATGATGGAGGCCATGTATAATTTTCAGTGGAGATACTATTAATATTAATAGGTAAAATTATATGGGAAGGGTAGTCTGAATTATGATATATTGAATTATTTGCGATGTAATATGTTGTATTTTTATTTATTGGATCTCCTGTGTTTGGATTAGCATTATAACGAGGATAATTAGAACTTGAAACTGCAATTCGGATTTTATGATTTATGTTAAAAATATAAGAAGTACTCCATAAATCGATTTCAATAGGTACAATTTCTCCCGAATTTAATAAAATAGGGGTATCTTGGGAGACACGATATTTAGCCCGTTTAATATCATCTTGAATAAGCATTGAAGTTCCATTTGGATATATATCTGTTAATTTTACTGTAAAATCTGTATCACTACAATTCGATGATATCCATAATTTTGCTGTGATATTTCCTGTTATTTCAAGATTAGTAGTTAGATTGTTAGAAGTGAAAAGAATAATATCATCCCTTGATTCTATACAGAGTTGATCTCTTGGACCCGAACCACCATATTCTGAATCAAAAAGTATATTCCCACCAACAGTTGGAACAGGATTTATTGGATTATATAAAATATCATCAGATCCCTCATCAAATAAAGGGAGATCTAATGTAAGTAGATTATTTTCATGTAAATAATATTTTGTATAATTAACAGGAATTGGCCATAAATCCGTAGTACGCCAAAAATTTCCAGTTGCTCCATTATAAGTTGGACCCATACAATAATAGATAACTGTAGGAATTTGATTTAAATTATTTTCTTCTTCTTTTAAATATTCTAAAAAAAGTTCATTCCAAAATGGTTCTAATGATATATAATAATTATCAGGAAATGTTATATCTCCTAATCGAGAGTTATCTTCTGGAAAGAAATGTCCCCATGGGCCTATTATCAACTTTGATTTACCTCTAATAGAAGAATTAGTTTCGTATTGATAACCCATAAAATCAGCTATTGTTCCACGAAGAAAACCATCATACCAACCTCCTACAAAAATAGATGGAGAACTGACAAGATTATACTTGTTTTTTAAACTTAATTCTTCCCAATATGAAGAAAAATTCTCATGTTCATAAATATCCTCAAATAAAACTTCCTGTCCTAATAAACCGAACCATTGTTCAAGAAAACCTTTATTTAGAGCCCCTCCAGGATATATCAAATCTTGATATATATCACTACTAGTAAAACTTATATATTCTGCTTTTAAGGGATCTGGTTGATCTCTATGGACAAGTAGTTCTGGAACTCCAAGAGCAGATATACCATGCATACCAACATTTCCATTGCTCCAATCTTGATTTATTATCCATTGAATTGTATCATAGGTATCTGTCGTTTCATTTAAAAATAAACTAAATTCTCCCTCAGAATTATAAGATCCTCTTGTATTTTGAAGGATAATTGCCCATCTAAATGAACAAGAATGTTCTTGAAATGCATTAATCCATCCCCAATCTGTGGGATAAAGGGATCTCATAAGTATTGCAGGGAGTATTTCACTCTCACTAAGATCATTCGGTAAAAATACCTCTGTATATAAACGAACTCCATCCCTCATAGTAACCCATTCAATAGATTGTGTCATCTGTTCTGATACTTGTTGTGGAATGATATATAGAGAAGAATTACTATCTAAATTAATCCCTAATATTGAGTTTGATATTATTCCAGTTATATTTGTAATTATAAGAAAAGAAAAAATCAATATTTTTATACTTTTTTTATTTATCATTTTATATCTTAATTTTTGTTTTAAATGCATTCTTAAGGTTCTCCAAAAAAATTATCATATTAAAAAAATATTAATATTCTTTATAGAGGTTTGACCTGCACTTTTCAAACTATTTACTTTTATTAATAAATAGAATTTTATAGATATACATAATTGCAAATTCTTTATTTTTATTATCATTAAATATATCAATTCTATAATTAGATTGTTTCTATCTTGTAAATATTGATTACAAATAAAGAAAAATCATAATTTTTAAAAATAAGACTAGATTGATTTTAGATCTTTTATTTATTGTTTAACGTTTAGGATTTCTTATTGAACTTCCATTTTACATAAATAATCTATCTCATAATTTAATAAGATAACAATTACCATTTATTAATGTTAGTTTAGTAATAACCCAATTTCAATTATAAATTCCATTAAATTATGTTAATTTTCCATGAAAAATATTCTATTTTTAAAAGAATTTCTGCTGATAACTTTTTTACTATTAAAAGGTTAGTAAGTTCTTCCAAAAAGAGGAACTATATTAATAAAATAGTGAGCCTAATTTGAAGATCCATGTTTAATAAATTGAGAAGGTGTTAGAACATTTAATTCAGGGATAAATTTCAGAAAATCACGAGGATTTGTTGTAAGGATAGATTTCGTATAGTATTGAGCATGTGCACCAATTAAGAAATCGGGTATCAATAATTCTCTTGTGCCTTTAAGTTTTTTATAATTTAAAAAAGCCATCGCAGCAGTGCGTGCTATAGTAATATTTAAATCAGTAACTTTTACTCCAAAAAGTTCATATAGAGTTTTATTTACTCTAATTTCATCTTCTTTAGGATTATTACTTGCTAATACTCCTACCCAAATCTCTGCATATGTAATATGACTTATATACACTTGAATTTCTAAATC